>CAJXVQ010000325.1 GCA_913060685.1 uncultured Verrucomicrobiales bacterium | reverse complement strand
ATTGCGATCAAGACCGGATCTTTGAGTTCGCGCACCTTGCGCCCGCTTTTGTCCGAAGGGCGGTGGGCTTGCCCAGTTCTGCGAGGATACTTTGGTAGGCGTGAATGAGTTCGTTGGTGTCGCTGACACTTTGGGTGAGATGCCAATCGACGATCAAGCCGCTGCCTTCGGCGTCAACGGTGGCCTCGCAGTTGTAGCTCCGGGTATAGCCACTGCGGGTGTTCTTGCGCATGATGCGCGCGTCGGGGGTCGGTGAGGTTGCATTGCTCGCCGCTGGCGCTGACGATTTTTTGCATGCTTCCGGGTGGCTTGAGGGCTTTGCCGACGAGGCGGCGCAGGAAGTGACGGTTCTTTTTGGCGGCACCATCGGCGGGGCCGTAGTGGCCTTCGAGGAGGCGGGTATCCGGGTCCATTCGCCTTTTTAGAAATCACTTTACTTCGCAGCCGGCTTCTTTTTCTCAGGCACAATGAAAGCCGCTTTCTTGAGACCTTTCTTAATTTTAAGGAAAATCCGATGCCCGTTGGCCGAGTGGGTTGGGAAACCACAGGCAAATGAAAAGTCGCCGGCCTCATCCGGAGTAAACTCAAATTTCTCGATCTTATTCGTCGTGCCCAAGGTATTGGGCTTGGGAGTGGCGGCATCATCGAAGTAAGGATCGGCACCGAGGTTGATCTTGCGCTCGGCAGCATCCTCTTCAACGACCATGACGCTGTGGGGGACGGCACTGTTGTTGCAGAAGGTCACTTTGATCTTCCAGCCAAACGGGATTTCATAACCACCTTCGCTTTTGAAGACGCCGTTAAAATTCATCCCGTAGTTTGATTTATCAAAAGTCGCAATGATGAAGACTTCGGCCACTTTCTTCGCGGCATCCTGCTTCAAAAACACCGGGTTTTTAATCTCACCTTTTGGAAGAACGGTGCAACAACGCCCGCCTGGTTTCTCAACCTTTTCCCCGGCCTTCTTCTCGACAGGAGGATCGGCAAGGGCACTCGAGAAAGGAATGATGGCGAGCAAAGCAGTCAGGGTCGTTTGAATTTTCATTGTAAGGACAAGTGTTGGAAAGAGTGGTTAAAAAAGACGCACCCCGCAGCGAGCGAGGTGCGTCAAGAGACTCTGAAGTGAATTGATTACTTATCAAGTGGGATCGTCTCGGCACCGTCCGGCACCTTGTCAGCCTCCACCATCATCCACAGCGCTCCGCGAGCGTTGTCGGCTGGCTGAACCGGACCACCGTAGTTTGCGTGGGCCGTGGTCATGTAGATGGTCCCGTCTTCGCCGGCTCCGGAGCCCGAAGGCATGAGCGCAGTGTTCAGGAGTTCCTCCATGGCCCATTTGCCACCATCCTTGTTCTGCATTCCCCAGATCTTTCCGGAGCCCCAGTCACCCACAAAATAGGTACCATCAAGCGATGGATACTTCGTCCCCCGGTAAACACCCAGTCCGGTGACGCAGATGCCCTCGCCCGCATGGGTGTATTCCCCAATGGGAAGAACCCCGACTTGAGGAGCATTTTTCAAGCTTGCCGGGAACGGCTGGGTGCCGCACATGAATTTCCAACCATAGTTCTCACCGCCTTTGGAACTGGCCGGTTGGAAGTTAATTTCTTCCCAGTGGTTTTGCCCGACGTCGGCGATGTAAAGGTCACCCGTTTTGCCATCAAAATGCATCTTCCATGGATTGCGGATGCCGTAGGCCCAGATCTCGGGGCGCGCTTTCGGGTGGATTTTCGCGAAGGCTTCCTCGCTGACGCCGAAGAGAACCATCAAGGTTTTCGGAGTCACAAATGGGTTGTCTGCCGGGATTCCGTAGGCGCGATCCGGAGTGGACGTATTCACATCGATGCGCAGGACTTTCGCCAGCAGAGTGCTGAGATCCTGTCCGGCACCAAGGACGTCGCCCTCCCAGCCACCGTCGCCGGAGCCAATGTAGAGGTATCCGTCAGGACCAAAAACGAGCTCGCCACCGTTGTGGTTCGCATACGGTTGATCGATCTGCATGATCACACGAGCAGTTTTGGGGTCGGCTTTGTCAGGGTTATCCTTGTTGACCTGATACTCCACGATGAAGGAGTCGCCATTGAACCACATGTCCGAATAGTGAACGTAGAACTTGCCGTTCTCTTTAAACTTGGGATGAAACTCAATGTCGTAGAGGCCCTGCTCCAGGAATGAACTCACGGTGATGTCCGAGATGTCCAGGAAGGGACGTTTGAGGATCTTGCCATCCTTGAGAACACGGACCACGCCATGGCGTTCACAGATGAACATCCGTCCGGTGCCGTCATTGGCAGAGGTCACATTAATGGGGTCAATGAGATCGCCGGCCACTTTGACCATCGCGATTTTCACGGGCTTGGGCAGCTTGGTTTTCCCAGGCTGGGCGACATCTTCCTTCTTTTCAGGAACCTTGGTAGCGGCATCCTGCGCGGTGACCGGAGCGATGCTCAGGGCAGCACCCATTACGGCAGCGCCGGCGTATTGCATGGTTGTTTTTTTCATAGTTCGATTGGTAGTGTTAGGACTTAAGATGGTGTTTGGCATCCACGGGCTTGATCATGATGTTTGCAAAAAAACCGATAACCAGCAACCCCGCCATCGTGTACATCGTGGTGTTATAAAGGCTGGGGGTAGGATCGATGGTCCCCTCGGGAGCGATCTCCATGAGCTTTTGCACCGAGACCGTTTTCGCCGCCACCAGTTCGTCAAGCTTCCCGATCGGCGCTCCAAATTTCTCCGCAAATTTCTCGGCACTCACCTTGGAAGCGAGATCGGAGATCGCATTGGAAATTGAAGCTTCACGGAGCTTTGAAATCGCGAGAGGTCCCGCTACTCCGGCCGTGCTCCATGCGGTCAGCAGCCTGCCATGGATCGCGCCGACATATTTTGAACCAAACATATCGGCCAGATAGGCAGGGACCGTGGCAAACCCCCCGCCATACATCGTGAAGATGATCATGGTGGCGGCATAAAAGGTGATGAACGAAGTCGACATCGCACTCGCCCCCGCGTTGGCAGCCGCCCATGGGATGGAGAGGTAGAGACAACATCCCAGGACAAAGAAGATGGTGTAGGTCTGTTTGCGCCCAATCCAGTCCGAGATACTGGCCCAGAAGAACCGGCCCACCATGTTAAACACCGAAATCATCAAGACATAGTTGGCAAAAAAGAATCCCTGCTTCGCCTCGGCAGACAACTGGGTTCCAAAAATCTCTCCGATCATCGTCTTCGCCACTCCGATCACCCCAATCCCTGCCGTGACGTTCATACATAAGACAATCCAAAGCAGCCAAAATTGCGGGGTCTTCATCGCCGCAGAGATCCCGACATTGTTCCGGGAAATCATGCTCTTCTTCGATGCTCCCTCGGGAGGAGTCCAGCCCTCCGGCTTCCAATCCTCCGCTGGCACTCGGTAGGCGAATGACGCCACCAGCATCACCACAAGATAGAGCAATCCCAGGACAAGGAAGGTTGTCGCCGCTCCCGTGTTCCCCGTGCCCACCGCATAAACACCGGCACTCATGCTCTCACCAAGCTGGGAAACATCCGCCGCAGACGCCACGATCACCTCCTGCTTGCCAGCCGCGGTTTGCACATAGCGAATACCGCCTTCCGTCACCAAAGCCAGGTCATCTACCGAACCAAGAAACTCCGGTGCTTTCTCAAATTTCTGCAGGAGCCATCGCTTCAGCGGAGCTCCAATCATCGCGCCACCGCCGAATCCCATGATGGCCAGGCCTGTTGCCAGGCCACGACGATCGGGAAACCATTTTATGAGGGTACTGACTGGAGAAACATACCCCAAACCCAACCCACACCCGCCCAGAACACCGTAACCGAGATAGAGGAGAGGAAGGCTGTGAAACTTGATTCCCAGGAAACCGACTAAAAACCCACCGCCCCAAAGCAATGCTGCCGTCACGCCCACACAACGTGGTCCCACTTTCTCCAACCACCTGCCAGCCACTGCCGCCGCGAGCCCGAGAAAGACAATCGCAATACTGAAAATCCAGACAATGTGACCGAACTTCCAGTCTCCTGCCGCTTGCCCGACAACCCCCAGCTCCTTCGAGAGAGGAGCATTAAAAACGCTCCAAGCATAAACCGAGCCGATGCAAAGATGAATCGCAATTGAAGCGGGCGGCACGAACCAACGGTTGAAACCAGGTTTCGCCACGATGGATTCCTTAAGTAAAAATTTTGGGATAGGCATAATTTCGGACGATCCCGACTAAAATCGCCGGTCTGCTGAGACTGACGAAAATGGGAATTCTGCACAAGGAGTATGTTCTGGATTCATGAATCCATGAAAGAGCAGAGATCAACCCAAACCGGTGACAGCGGGTGAGTCGTGCCCATTCGGTTCAGCGACGCCCCCGGGATGCCGCTCATCGAAAATCACTTCGCTCATATTCCTGCATCACAACCTAAGCGAGAACCTCCACCCCTGAAGAAGCCGCCATTCGCCGCATCATCCGCCGGAACACTTCCTTTTCCGGCGAACCGAAGAGGAACTCCCAATTCACCGTCCGCAACACTAGGCGCGAACCAGCGACTCGAATTAAATCGTCCGGTGCTCAAACTGCAACCGACACCGCGATGAAGCCACCTTAGCCTGCCAAATCGAGCCAATCCTGCGCGGCGTCCGCACCTCCACCAGCTCCAACGGTGTCCAAACCTTCTCCTCTCGACTAATCTTCTCATCAGGCACTTGCGACTTCACGCTGACAAGAGAATCCATATCCTGCCTATTCTTCCCCCCTTGGCGTGTTTTTTCTTTTTCGCCGTAGTATGCCAAACGGACAAATCGGTGTCGACTAAAGGTGAGAAGGCCGCTTTTTTCTTCGGCAAGCTCAAGGGAGAACTTGGCCGGTCCTCCGGAAATGCTGTTTGCCTGGGACCTTATTTCTGGCATGGCAATCCCTCCCTTTTGCCAGCGTTTGCACGACACATTTTTCTTGTGAGCAACGCGGTTTAGAGGCTTTCCAGAACATCGTAGCGCGGCATATAAGTGCGCAGGATACGATCGAGGGTTCCATTCTCCCGCCATTTGGTGAGGGCATTGTCTGCCTGATTGCGCAGCGTCGTATTGCCACGCCGCACAGCCCAGGCAAGATTTTCGGTCGTCACCCTGCTCGGCACGACCCGATACCCTGCCGTGGGACTTTGGGCGGCGAGGTACCAAAGCACAGGCAAATCGTGGAGGACCAAATCGACTTTCCCGTCCTTCAAAGCGTTGGCGGCTTTCTGGGCGGTTGGAAATGGAACAACCGTCGAGTCACCCCTCACTCTTTGAGCCACGAGATTCCCGACGGTTCCCTCCTTCACCCCGATCCGATAAGGAATCATGTAGATGATGCGGGGATCCTGAAAGAGATTGCCCGAATTTGTGGGAACCATAATCCCCTGCCCGGAGGTCAGAAAAGGGCGGGTAAAATCAACGAGAGTCTCGCGTTGGGAAAAAACAGTGAGTCCATTCATGATGATATCAACGTCTCCCCTCTGGACGGACGGGATCAGGCGGTCAAAACTCATCTTCACAAATTGGACTTCCCTGCCAATCTCCCGTCCCAGAGCCCGGGCGAAGTCCGCCTCCACTCCTGACCAATTCCCGCGCCCCGCCTCCCAAATCAGGGGCGCGCTGCTCCCGGAAACGCCCACCCGGAGAGGTGGCGGAGCATTGGGATCACGGGAGACACTCCCCGGATTGGCACAACCGGGAAAAAAACATACGAGTCCAAGAATGCAGAGAAAAAGTGCGTGTCTTTTCATTGTTCCACCAGTCGTCTCTGGAATTCGCCAAAATGTCAAATTCCCTTATCGGGAATCAGGCTAAGACATCGTCAGAATGTCGTGGGTTGAGTGGTTTTTTCCCGCACTAATTACTTATTGACCCGACGTGAGGATAGTCTTTTGGCAAAGGTCTTCGATCAGCCAAATCACACACAAAATTCGCCCCAAACTGAACAGCCCTACCCCATTGTAAAACCATTGCAGGCACTGGGATAGAGAGGTTTTCCGCTGTAGTATGCCCGGCATGAATGGCACGGACTTAAGGGAGATTTCAGAGAAATTCCCTTCATAAAACAAGACGAAAAGCCGGTTCGGATTGACCATCAAATCAAGCAGGTCCTGCAAGGCCGGATCCAAGCGCAGGATTCATGGCGGGGGCATGCCCTCAAGGCCATCGACGGCACCACCGTGACCCTCATGGACACTCCGGAAAACCAAGTGAGCTATCCCCAGCACAGCAGCCAAAAAGAAGGATGCGGCTTCCCCATCATGGGCATCGTCGGGGTGGTCAACCTCAGTCACGGCGGGGTCGAAGGATTTGAAACCTGTGGCTTTCGAAAGCACGACGCCCGTGTTGCTCCGCGCCTCCTCAAGCACATCGACGAAGGGGACATCGACGAAGGGGACATCACGCTCGGCTACGAAAACCGGGCGGGTGAAAAAGCAGCGCTTGTCGTCGTCACCGATCTCCTGGATCCCACAAAATACCCCGCCGAAGAAGTGGCAGACCTCTACATGGAACGTTGGCAGATCGAAGTGAAATTTCGCGATCTCAAAACCACCCTCGGCATGGAACGCTTCGCTGTAAAAAGCCCCGCCATGGCACACAAAACCCTGCGTATGATGGTCATTGCCTACAACCTTCTCCGCTCAACCATGCAGGAAGCCGCTCAGAGAACGGGAAAGAAGGTCCATGAAATGAGCGTCAAAGCCACACAATGCACCCTGACCAGCAGCCACGAAACCTTCCGTGGAGTCACCGGGAAAGCGCTCCTAAAAAAGCGGCTTTATGATCAACTTCTCGACACCTGCTCCGAACACCAATTAGACATCCGTCCATTCCGCCAAGAACCCCGTGCGATCAAGAGAAGGCCAAAAAATTACCAACTTCTCACAAGTCATCGCCACATCTTCAAAGAGGTCCAGCACCGCGAAAGCGCCTACCGAAAGAAAACTCCGAAAAAGGCTTAAGTCCGTGCCATTCATGTCAGTGATTTTTGTCAGCGATGAGGTTTGCCTTCTTTCTATCACCCCGCCCGATTTTCTCAATCTTAGAATGGGGTTCAACCTTTACCACCTCCAAGACAGCCTTTAGGGTTCGCTTCTCATATCGCTTCTCGACGAACCACGTCATCCCCGGGAGCACAAACCTCTCACGACAATTCCTGCACTTATGACATCCCACCCCGCGCTTACCAAATGGGTCGAGAAAATGACCTCACTCTGCCAGCCCAAGTCCGTTCGCTGGTGTGACGGTTCACAAGATGAGTGGAAGGAAATGACCGAGCTCCTCGTTGAGACCGGCACTTTCATCCGCCTCAATCCCGAGCTCCGCCCCAATTCTTTTCTGGCCCGATCCTCGCCCGGAGACGTGGCACGGGTTGAGGATCGCACTTTCATCTGCACGAAACGCCAGGACGAAGTCGGCCCCACCAACAACTGGGCCGACTCCGCCGAAATGCTCACCAAAATGCATGATCTTTTCGAAGGCTGCATGGCCGGGCGCACGATGTATATCATCCCCTTCTGCATGGGGCCCATCGACTCCCCCCTGGCCAAGATCGGCGTCCAAATCACGGACTCTCCCTACGTGGTCGTCAACATGCAAATCATGACCAATATGGGCGCTGGCGTCCTCAAGCGACTCGAGGATGAGAACTGTCTCTTATACACATCTCCGAGCCCACGAGACCGAGGCTGATCTCG
>CAJXVQ010000324.1 GCA_913060685.1 uncultured Verrucomicrobiales bacterium | reverse complement strand
TACGAGATCAGCCTCGGTCTCGTGGGCTCGGAGATGTGTATAAGAGACAGTCGTATCGGCCTTCGATAGCGAGGATGTCACCTTTGAGAGCGTGGGAAAGCCCGCCTTCAAAGGTGAGGGAGTTTTTCGTTTGTGCGGTGCATTGACGTTTCCAGATCACGTCTTCGCCCTCGCGGAGAATACAGAATCCATCAGGCGTGATCTCACGACTATGGCTCCCGTAGAACCAACGTCCCAGGAGGGCGTGGCCGGAAAGGTCAATTTTCTTACGCTCGGCCATCTTGACGCTTGGGGTTTCGGTGGGTGGCGAAATCTTGCGAAGACGGATATTCTTGAACTCGATGGGGGCACCTTCGGATTCGAGACAGAGGAACCCGGACGCGGGGGATATGTTGTTTCCGCCGGAGACTTCTTCACCATTCACCCAGAGGCGGATTTCACCATCGATGGCGCGGATGAAGTAGTGGTTCCACTGGTTGAGTCCCTTGGTGGTTTCTTTGCTCGGGAAGGAGCGTCGACCGTTGGGCGCGACGGGAGGGAACGGGGTCATCTTGATCGGGCCGACCGGGAAGACGTCGCCGTGCGAAGTGAACCAATCGGCGGGCTTTTTATACTGCTCGGTGTAGACTTCCGCGTAGCCGACATCGAGAACCTGGACTTCGATGCCCTGCGGAAGCCGACCCTGTCCGGCTGCGAGGCGGTTGATGGATTGCGGAGTGGCCCATACGAAGACGCCGGAGTTGCCGCCCTTCTTCTTGTGCATCCATTCGCAGGTGAACTCGAAGTTTTTGAGCGGTTCGCGGTAGCGGATGACACCGGTGGGTTTGCCGTTGCAGAATGCGTGGCCGCCTTTCCAGATCCAGGTGTCATCGTGGCAGTTCACGTTGACGAAGTCCTCGCCTTCGAGAGTCTGCCACCCCTCGCCACGGGTGTTGCCGGGAGCGGTGTCGTCTACGCTTGCGATCACGGGGCGTTCAAGAGTGTGGAGATACTCGGCGACGTCCCGAATGTCTTGATCGGTGAGGCCCATTTCGGCGGCGGAGGGCATCCATGATGTCTTCAAGTTTTCGACCTTGGTCCCGGTGCGGCGGAAGGGGACCTTGAGCGTGGTGCCGCCCATGACTTTGATTTTGAGGGAGCCGGCATGCCACGAGTAGTTCGAGAGCATGCCTTCCGCGACGTGTCCGTTGCCGGTGAGACGGACGGGCGTGTCGTATCCATGGGCGAGGTGTTCATCAGGATTGATGAGTTCGTTGGCGATCTTTTCAATGGTGCGTTCCTGCCCCCAGCGGCTGAGGTCGGGGCCGAAGGTGACTCCGGTGCCGTTGATTTTGTGGCACATGATGCAGCGGGCGGCGAGGGTTTCGCCTTTCTTGGCGTCACCCTTTAAAGAGGCGACCGTTTTGGCATCGGAGACTTTGGATGGTATGCCGAAGGTTTCTGGGACTTTAGCGGTGGCTTTGAGAGGGAGGGCTTCGAGATCGTTCAGGTCTTTGGCAATGATTTCCCGGACCGTGATTTGGAAGGCCTCATCGGCGAAGGCCGGGAGCTTGGCGAGAGCGGTGAGTCGGGCAATACGGTCTTGGCGTTCGTCGTCATTACGGAAGCTGGCGAAGGCCATGGCGAGATGGCGGAAGTCCTCGACCGGTGGAGTCTGGGCCCGGATGACTTTGTCGAGATCAGCGATCGCTTCGGGTGTGTGAAGGCGCCAGGCAAGGTTCTTTGGGATCTTGCTCCAATTACGATGATCCTCGTAATTGGGGCGGATGAGTTGATTGTAGACTTCCTGCTCTTTGCCGGTGAAAGCAACCCCGAGGGCTTCGAGATAGGTTCGATTGTGGCCGTCGTAGAGTTTGATGAGATCAGGGAGGAGGTGTTTAATTCTCTCAAAGGGTTGATCTCGTAATGAAACCGCGATCTCACGCGCCAGCGACAAGTTGGATCGTGCTCCGTCCATGGCTCCCATTGCGTAGGACAGAAGGTTATCGGGATCGCCATGCCTCAAAGCCCGGTAAGCGGTGATTTGTAGGTTTGGATTTTCATGGGTGAGATAGTGGACCACGGAGCCGCGCTCTTCTGGTTTTGATTGAGCCAGAATCCAGATATGCCGTGCGATGGACTCGGGCGAGACGGCTTTCATGAGCGAAGCAAAGACGGCGGCGAAATCACCTTTTTGAACAAGGAGATGAGCGGCGTGGGAGCGGGCGTTGATTGCCGGGCTCTCAAGTGCGGCGAGGAGGCCGGCGGTGGTGGTGAAATCAATGGCGGGCTTCTTGAGTGGGGCGGCCTCCTTGCGGGTGATGCGGTAGATGGTGCCGCTGACCTGGTTGGTACGGCGGGAGGTGTTGTTGTAGAAGTCGCTCAGGAAGAGAGAGCCGTCGGTTCCGACGAGGAGATCGGTGGGGAGGAAGAATTGTCCTTTTTCGCCATCCTTGAGCTGAATGAAGTCCTGATGTTTCCCCATGTCGATGCGGCCATCGGTGAGCTTTGGAAGGCAGGCCATGATCTGTTTACGGACCATGCAGGCGACGAGGTAGGTGCCTTTGAGTCCGAGAGTGTCGTCTTCGATGAAGACATTTCCGGTGGGTGAGCCAGCGCCATAAACGGAGCCCGGAGGAGTGGCTCCGGGATAGTTTTCACGCCAGTGGGAGCGTGAGAAACGAAGGTCACGTGACCAGCCTTGGGGCTCCTCCCATGTTTTGGCGACTTCCTCCCAAGAGCGTGAGCCGTCGGTGAGATCGGAGTAGCCGAAGTTGGAGTGTTCCATGACCCAGGAGGAACGACAGTGGGCGGGGTCGTCGTTGTCGCTTTGGAAAATATCGCCGAAAGCGGTCACCGCCATGTCGTGCGGGTTGCGCATGTTGCGAGCGGTGGGAGTGAGGCCGGTGCCATCGGGATTGACGCGCATGGTGAGTCCGCCGGGGTAGATGTGGCCGTCGGAGGACTTTTTGCCAATGCCTTGCGGGTGGCCGTAGTAGCATCCGGAGATGAAGTGGCGTCCGTCCTTGGTTTTGACATCTGCTCCGCTGTTGCCAAAGGAAAAATGCCATTGACCACTGGGAGCGCCAACGACGGCGTGAAGCGTGTGGTCGTGGCCACCGCCCTGAAAGCCGGTCAGGAAGACTTCGCGGGTATCGACCTTCGGGTCGAAGACGGTGTTCCGGTCGACATCGGTGTAAACGATGATGGAAGGGGTGGCGGAGAGGACGATCTTATTGTCGAAAACGGCAATGCCGAGCGGGGCATGGCGGAGTCCTTTTTCCGAAACGAAGACGTGGGAAGAGTCGGCCTTGCCGTCGTTGTTGGTATCCTCGACGACCATGATGGATTGGCCGGTATCGACGCGGCGGCCGACACTGTAGTCGATCCCCTCGGTGACCCAGAGGCGGCCCTGAGCATCGGTGTCCATGGCGACCGGCGAGTAGATCAGGGGCGATTGAGCCCAGACCTCGATTTGGAGATCGGGATTGGTCAGGTCGAATGCTTCGACGGGGACGCCTTCGATGGGGCGGTCCTCTTTGGCGAAGGACTCGCGGTCAGGCGCGGCAAAGGCGATGAGCGGGAGGGAGGCGAAGGAAAGGGAGAGCCGACGAATCATAGAAGATGATTACGGCACAACGAGAGAAAATGTCTCGGGAAATCTAAGAAAAGTGAGGCCGTCTAGGGGCTCCAGCGGACGGCGGTGCCAATGGCGAGGAGTGCTCCGTGGCGATGTTGTTTAAGGAGCGAGGAGGGCATGGCTGACTTTTTGCCTTCAAGTGGGAGGCGAACGAGAAGGAGTTCCTTGCCGTCGTAGTTGTAAAGCTTGATACGGGCGAAGCCATGGGCTTCGTCGTGGAAGAAGACGATGAGGCCATCGGGATTGGCATTTTTCTCGAAGAGCGCGGAGATTTTTTTATCATCCTTGGTGTTCAGGAGGCGGTCGAAGTTTAAGCCGGTGGACTTGAGGTTCCGGAGCTTAAGATCGTCTTCGCTCCATGGGAAGATGTTGATGAGTTGCGGGGAGACATAGAGCTGCTTCATGTCTTTGATTAAAAGTTCGGCGAGGCGGAGGCTGGCGGGTGAGCGCGGGCCGGTGGTGACATCGACAAAAGCAAGATTAACTCCGCGCGAGCCCGCCACCAAGGAAGTCGGAGTGAGCGTCAGGAGGATGAGGAGAAAAAAAGTCTTCAGCATGCGGGGAGCTTAGAATTCCGACGACCTGTTCCACAAGAGGGAAAGGGGTCCATTTGGAGAGACCTGCGGCTCTAATTCTGCCACCCTCGACGAGTTCGTGAGGGCTCAGTGCCTCCGGCCCAACTTGAAAAAGAAATGATCAAACCACTTCAACTCCTCGCCTGCGCTCTCTTTGGTTTCGCCGGTTCCACCAGTGCCCGGACCCCGGCAGGCGACATCGCCAAAAAAGACCTCCACGTCTATCTCCTCATCGGTCAATCCAATATGGCCGGCCGCGCTCCGATCGACGAAGCCGCTGCCAAAGATCTCGAGGGCTGCCTTCTCCTGAATGCCACCGACGAATGGGAAATCGCCAAAAATCCTCTCAACCGTTATTCTACCATCCGCAAGGGCCTCGGCATGCAGAAGCTCAATCCCGGCTACTCATTCGCCAAAGCGATGAAAAAAGCTGACCCGAAGGCGACCATCGGCCTTGTCGTCAATGCCAAGGGCGGAAGCAAAATCGAAGAATGGGCACCCGATAAACGCTTCTACCAAGACATCCTAAAACGAGCCAAGGCAGCCCAAAAGACCGGCACCCTAAAAGGCATTCTCTGGCACCAGGGAGAATCCAATAGCAGCGATCCCGGAAGCTATCTCCCCATGCTCAAAGCCCTCGTCGAGAACCTCCGCAAGGATCTCAAACTTCCCGGCCTCCCTTTCGTGGCCGGACAGATCAAGGAAGGCGAAAAGATCAACGACGAGATCGCCAAGCTCCCGGGCGCTCTTCCCCACACCGGCGTCGCTCCCGCGAAAGACCTTAAGACCATGGATCGCTGGCACTTCGATGCCGACAGCATGATCAAGCTCGGCGAACGCTACGCCCGGGAAATGCTCAAACTTCAAAAGAAGTAGCGCTTTCGGAAGGAGTCACTTTCCGGGCCACGACATCACTGCAGGAATTTGCTTTTGGCGGAAGGTCCCTGAAGCAGCCGTTGGGTCGGACCGGAGGGGGGGCCGATTCACCGGTGTCGGAGCGGAAAACCCGATGAGGGGAATCAACCTGCGGCTCCCATCGCGGTTATCTGCGAATTCCAAGCGATGTTAGCCGCAACCCACAACGAAGCACCCGTCAGGACGGGTGCTTCTTCTGAGGTGAACCGGGTGTTGTCGTTCTCTCGGGTCCCCCCGAGATCGGTCGATTGAACAGAGTCAAATGAAAGCGTTCGGCACTTAGTTCCCCTGCAGTTCAAGTCCGAGCGGGATGTTGTCCGTGATGATTCCATCGACGCCCATCGACTCGGCAAACTGCCACTCGAACTCGGTGTTCAGAGTGAAGGCCAGAACCGGAAATCCGAATGATTGGAGAGTAGAGACCAGCGCAGCTCCGCTGCCCGGTGTGGTGAGCTCCGCCTGAAAAAGGAGCAGGGAATCCAGTGTGACCGCGCGTGCTCCAAGTGCGAAACTGACCCCGATGAACTGCTCGATGGATTGGTAGCCGGGGAGTCTGTAAAGCTGTCCGATCTCGCCCCACTGCAGACCGAAGTCATTCTTGTCGATGACCGTGACGAGCAATCCAGTTGCTGCTTCGACCTGCTCGGGACTCAGGAACTGGATGATGTTGACCGCAAGTGCGCGCTCGATCTCGGGGGCGAGGGTGGCGGCAATCTGCAGAAGGGTCGGGGAGAATGATTCCAGGAGGACCTGGTCCTCCATGTCGCGTTCACGGATGACATCGATCACCGCCGACACGTAGGCCAACTCTGTCACGTCACCGGGATCGCAGAGCGGCGCCGGTGCCTTCATCTCGACGATCATAAGTCCACTTGGACCGTTGTGGCGGTGACGGTAGCTGCGGGCGGTATTAAGGACGTTTTTTAAGAGCGAGACATCTTCCGTCCGCTTCTTCAACTCCTTAAAAGTCATGGCGTTGATGCAGCTGTAGTCGCTGAGGAAGTCGTCGTGGAAGGTGACCACTTTGCCGTCGGAGGTGATCTGCACATCGACCTCGACGATGCTGATTCCGTCCTTGAAGGCGTCCTGAACCGAGTCGCGGGTATTCTCCAGCGGACGAGTGGGGTCCTCTCCTTGGTTGTTGCCGGATCCGCGGTGGCCGATCGCAAAGGGAGCGTCGACGGCAAAGATGTCCTCGATGATCGATGGCTCGCCGGCCGAGGAGAGCGTTGTGGCGACCGCCGTCGCTGCCAAGCCGATCCCGAGACAGAGAGCCCGTGCCGAAAAAATTCGGGGGTTGATATTTCTCAGCGGGCGGCGAGTGATGTGTTGGTCTGAATTGACTGTAGTTTTAATCATGTCCCCTACTGATGCGAGAAAGGCGGGAACTTCGGATCATGGAATATGAAATAATTAGAGCTTCCTGAAAAAGTCTCTGGAGCGTGATTTTCAGTTTTCTCTAAAAACTCCTGCTCGAGCAGTTGCGCTTCAGGTCGGATGACTTGGTGTTTTCAGCGGACTTTGGCCCGAAAACATGCTGCTCCAGAAGGCTCGCAGGACTTTACCAAGCCATGATCCGAAGTTCTGGAACTCCAGTTGCAGAGCCAAAAGAACCTCCCTCAGCCATGTGTCAAGATTCAGGACGATCAGTCCGATGTTAATCACGCTCTCGCTGGTGTGGGCCAGTTTCGCCATGATCAGACCAAGGGTTCCTTTGCGCTTTGAAACGGGAAGTTCCTGGCAGTTCAGATTTCGCCCGCAAAAAAAACGGCCCCGGAATTCGGGACCGTTTGAGAGAATAATACAAGGGTTACTTCACTGGCTCGAAATCGCCGGGCATCCAGGTTTTATCGAACCATGGCTTAAGTGGGCCATAGAGTCTCAGAAGGACGTTGTATCCTTTTCCAGGCATCGTCTGAACCCAGTTCCCTTCCTGACCCTTTGGCGCTTTCGGGCCGAAGTAGACCGTGGCAGATCCGTCGGCTTGCAGCTTCACGCCTTCTGATTTGCTGTCCAGACCACCGGTGACCTGATCAGTTTCGAGGATCGAGCGGGTCTGGTTGTCGTAGACCATGAAGGACCAAAAATCCTTGGCCGGAATCGGCGATGGCAAGGTCACCTTGTAGGTCTTTCCTCCATCCAAAGGCTCACCATTAATGTCAGTCGATCCGATCTCGTAGATCGATCCTTTTCCAACCATCGGCTTCACCATCATGGGGGTGCTGCCCGTGGCGTAGTAGTAGAAGCTCAGACGATCATCCACCACCCGCTCGCCATTATCGAGGAACTCATAGCTGCCTCCCGCGAGAGGAGAATACCACTGACGCTTCCCGGGATAGAAGTAGACGTCCTCATTGCGAGGCCTGAATACGACGGTCCGGGCGTAGGCATTTGCGATGGCGGCAGCCTCTTTGAGGATCTTCTGCATGCGCTCATCGGGTTTGAACTCCTGACCTTTTTTCATCCCAATCGCACCAGCCTGTCCCACCAGTTCAGGATTCCAGGCAGTCGCCGGCTCGTACTGAATCACTTCGTTGAGCTCGTCGTAGAAACTCGCATCGTTCGCATGGATGGTATCTGTCTCTTATACACATCTCCGAGCCCACGAGACCGAGGCTGATCTCG
>CAJXVQ010000323.1 GCA_913060685.1 uncultured Verrucomicrobiales bacterium | reverse complement strand
GAGATCAGCCTCGGTCTCGTGGGCTCGGAGATGTGTATAAGAGACAGATGCAGGTGCCATCGACGCCCCGCGTTACTATGGAAAGCCGAGCACCCGTAAGTTTCAGGAACAACAACCCAATGGTTTCGGCCCTCTTGCAAAAGCCGCCGAAGGATTCGGTGGCCGCCTCGGCGTCTGGCTGGGACCGGATGGCTTTGGTGACACCATCGAAGAGGAAAATGCCCGCATTGAGTTTCTCAGCTCCCTGTGTCGCGATCACAATTTCCAACTCTTCAAAATGGATGCCGTTTGTGGTCAGCTTCGCGATGATAAACAGCCCGCTTTCATCCGGCTCATGGAAGCCTGCCGGAAGCACAGCAAAGATTTAATCCTGCTCAATCACCGACTCAACCTTGGCGAGGCTGTTCCTTACGCAACCACATTCCTCTGGCAAGGAGCCGAGACATACATCGACGTCCACATGTCGAATAATTCAACCGCCACTCACAACCGCGCGAAGGCCCTCGGACGCGGACTTCCCCCCGAGCTTAAGCGCATGGCCGAAGACCACGGTGTCTGCCTCTCCTCCTGTCTCGATTACTGGGCCGACGATCTCATCCTTCAGGCTTTCAACCGCTCCATGCTTCTCGCTCCGCAAGTTTATGGCAGCCCGTGGTTCCTGCGCGATGACGAGTTCCCAAAGCTCGCCCGCATCTTCAATCTCCACAGTCGCTACAACGAAATCCTCATCAACGGAATGGTCCTCCCCGAGGAAACCTACGGCAACAATGCCGTCTCCCGTGGCAGTGAAAAAACCCGTCTCATCACTCTTCGTAATAACACGTGGGAGCCCATCACCCGAAACATTGCCCTCGATGAATCAATTGGCCTCAAGGACTCCGGCGCTCGCGAAGTTCGCCTCTTTCACCCCTACGAAGAGATCATGGGGCGCGATCTAAAATCCACCGACACGATCCCGGTGACCATTCATCCTTTCCGAAGCCAACTCCTCATGGTCACCACCGAGGAATGCCCCGAGCCTTCCCTCGAAAGCGGACCTTACCGCGTCATCAAAAACCTCGAGGGCCAAAAGCCTGTCATCGAGAAGCTCACTCCCATGTCGCTCAAAAAGCCATGGCATCGCAAGCTCGCCGACCTCGCTCCAACCGAACTCCCCGGCGACTGGGAAGCCTTCTACGAAAGCACCTGCTACGCCGCCGATAACAATGCCCTTGAACTCCGAAGCCTCGACCGCTCCGGTCCCACCAAGGTTCCAGCCGTCGAGAAAGCGCGCCAGGCCTTCCTCGACCAACCTCTCATCACCGCCCGCGCCCTTTGGGACAAGTTCCTCTTCGATAGCGACGAAACAACCGTCTTCGATGTCTACGCAACCGGACGCGATGCCCGACTCCAAGGCGGCTGCCTCCGGGTCGATTTCGGCAAGGAGATCTCCTTTGACCGGATTACTCTCAAGACCCAGGCCCAAGACCGCACTCTCATCGGCCTCCTCATCACCGGCGCCGAGTTCAGCCCGGACCTCGTGACTTGGACCAAAGCTGAAGAGGTCATTCAAGACGGATCGTCGCTCTCCCTCTACCCACCCACCGGTGGATCCTACCGCTACTTCCGCATGAAAGGTGGCCCCGAAAGAGTTGCTGAAATTGAAGCCTTCAAAGGTAAGACCCTTCTCCCTCGTGAGGGTTGGAGTGCCAGTAATCTCTTCGCTCACCCCACCTCCGTCCCTGCAGTAGCGGCTTGGAAGGCTTCGGTAAAAGTCGACGAAATCACCCCGACTTCCTACCTCTGCGTCGCTGTCGAAGGAGCGCATGGTGTCGAAGGTTGCTACGCTGCTCTCCGCATCGGAGACCGCTTGATCGGCTCTCCGGATCGTGCCGCCTCCTATCCAACCAACGCTTGGGAATACCCCGTGCGCCGCCAGAAAACCGGCTACACCTACTTCTTCCCACTCGACAATTCAATGGTCGGTCAGGACATCGAAGTCGTCCTTCTCGGAATGAAAGGCGGAGGAGCAGACCTCAAGCCATCCGTTTGGATCACTGCCCACGAAATCCCCTTCACCGCTGAAACCGTCAAATAATCTGGATATGAAATTTCTCACTCACGTCATCTCTGCACTGTTCATCGCAAGCCCTCTGTTAGCTCACGAAGTCAAACCGCTGAGCGCAGAACTCGCCAAGGAATATGATCTCGATCAGGAATTCTATGGCAAGACCACCATGGTTCAGGACATCCTGATCGCCACTTCCAAAAAGGTCACCGACGTCACTCATCTCGAAGCGGCCTACCTCTTCGACCGTATGATGAAGGACCTCAAGCCCGCAATCGCCCAGCGAATTCGAGACGCCAAGGTTCTCTGCCTCCTCGTAGGACACGACGAACTGACTTCCGACCTTCCGCAATTCAAATCAGAAAAGACAGGCAAGGAGCTCGACTTCTACAACTGGCGGCAACGAGGATTCCTCACCAAAGTCAAAGAGCGCTATGTCGTTCTTTTCGCCGAGGAAGACGTCATGGAATACGTGGGCGGCATGCAAATTGAGAGCATTCTCATCCACGAATTTGGACATGTCATCCACGGCGCCGGATTCGACGACGAGCTCAAGAAGCGCTGGACCGCCACCTTCGAAGCAGCAAAGGCCAAAGGCCTCTGGAAAGATGGAAGAGCGGCACAACGCTTTCGTCGGGTCGAGGGAAAGACACCCGTTCTACTCCTCGATGCCCTCAAAAAATCCTTTCCGGATCAGCCTCATGAACTTCTCAAGAAGTGCCTCGACGGCGGAGATATCCTCGTAAACGGAAAGGCCTCGAACTCCGAGGTCAAAGTGAACGAAGATGATGAAGTTCGCATCGTCTTTGGCGGAGAAAAGGAATGCTACGCGGGTAAAAACCGTGGCGAATATTTCGCCGAAGGAGTCCAGTGTTGGTACAACACAAACCGGACAATGGATCATGACCACAATCACATCCAAACCCGCGAACAACTCAAACTCTACGACCCCGGTCTCGCCAAACTTTGCGAAGACATCCTGGGGGAAAGCGAGTGGCGCTTCATCTCACCTCGCAAGCGCGCCGGGAAGGATCACCTCAAAGACTACCTCCCCGCAAACGCCCCGGTCGTCAAAGATCTCGAGCATATCAAAATAGCCGGCCTCGATTACTACGACAAATATTGGGCGGACTACTGGACAAGACTGCAGGACAAATACCCCGACGCGAAGGGCCGGTAAAACCAACCAAAACCCGAACGGAACTTTGGAAACTGAGAGACTCCTTCCTGATCGCGACTTCGAACTCATGGAGTCCCCTGAGTCGAACAAACACCTTTCTTACCGAGGGCGAACCGCCCATGATATTCGAAACCCAAAACAAATAGTAAATGAACTTCACAAGACGATTCACCCTGATCGCTGCTGCGACCTTCCCCACACTCGCAAGTTGCGAAGTGAAAATGCCCGCAGTCTTCAGCAGCCACATGGTTCTCCAAAGAGACTCCCCACTCAAGATCTGGGGTTCTGCCGATCCCGGAGAAAAAGTAGCGGTTTCCATCGGAGGCTCGACCGCCAAAACGACTACCGGCAACGAGGGTCGGTGGGCCGTCGAGATTCCCGCCATGAAGGCTGACGGAGGAAAACCCCATCAGCTGGAGATCTCTGGTACGAATAAAATCGTACTCGAGGACGTCCTAATTGGCGATGTCTGGATCGGCTCCGGACAATCCAACATGGAGTGGTCTCTGAAAGGATCGGCACAAAGCAAGGAATTCATCGCGAAAGCCAACCACGATCGGATCCGCTTATTCCACATCCCCAAGGTGAAAGCAAACGCCCCAAGCACCGATGTCAAGGCCGCATGGAAGACCTGCACCTCCGCAAACGTTCCTAATTTTTCGGCTGTTCTTTACCAGTTCGGACGACGCCTTCATGAGGAAACCGAAATCCCCATCGGTCTCATCAACAGCTCATGGGGAGGCTCTCCAATCGAGCCTTGGATCGTGGGCGAAAATTCATCCGGACAGATGTATAATGGCATGATTGCACCGATCACCCGGTTCGGGGTTCGGGGCACAATTTGGTATCAGGGAGAAACCAATGTCATCAACAAGAACGGCCTTTCCTACACTGGTAAAATGAAGGACCTCATTGAAGGCTGGCGCAGGGTTTTCGAGAACAAGGACATGCCCTTCTACTTCGTCCAAATCGCGCCGTGGGGGAATACCCGATACGCCGATGGTGAGCTTCCCGCTCTCTGGGAAGCCCAGTGCGCCACCCTCAAGATTCCAAATACGGGAATGGTTGTGACCACTGACCTCGTCGACAATATTGGAGATATTCATCCTCGTAACAAACACGATGTCGGCGACCGCCTCGCGCGTTGGTCTCTCGCCAGAGACTATGGCAAAAAAGACGTCGTCGTCTCAGGCCCGCTTTACAAAGGAATGAAAACCGAAGGGAGCAAAATCCGGCTTGAATTTGCACACACTGCCAAGGGCCTGGAATCCAGTGACAAAAAGCCACTCAGCGAATTTCAGATCGCCGGATCAGACGGAAAATTCGTCCCGGCCATTGCCGTCATTTCGAGTCGCTCCGTGCTGGTCTCCGCAGATGGCGTCAAATCACCCAAACAAGTTCGCTTCGGATGGCACCGCTCCGCCAATCCAAATCTCGTCAATACCGAAGGACTCCCGGCCTCTCCCTTCCAAACCAAGGACTGGACCGGCGGCACAAGCGAATAGCCGGCCCACTGCCAGTAACGCAAAATCACACCTACCCCGGGAATGCTAAAACAAGCTGCTTTACTGGTGATTATCGCTCTGGGCATTGCCCAGGGGCGGCCTCCCAATGTCGTCATTCTTTTCACGGACGACCAAGGAACTCTCGATGCCAATTGTTACGGCTCCCAAGATCTTCATACGCCAAATATCGATCGTCTTGCGGAGTCCGGCATCCGCTTCACGCGGGCGTACGCCCACACCGTGTGTTGCCCCGCGCGCGCTGCTTTGCTCACCGGGAGGCACCCACAACGGGGTGGAGTCACCAATTGGACGCAAGGCGATATGAACGCCCCCAAAGGTATCAACATGGCCTTGGAGGAAGTCACCCTTGCTGAAACTCTTCGGGCTGCAGGCTACCGAACCGCACTCTTTGGGAAATGGCATCTTGGTGCCCACCGCGACTTTGGCCCCAAAAAACAAGGCTTCGATGAGTTTTTTGGAATCAGGGATGGCTTCATTGACAATTACAACCATCACTTTTTACACGGAACCGGATTCCACGATCTCTATGAAGGAACCAAACCGGTCACCGCACCTGGCAAGTATTTCCCCGAACTCATGGTTGATCGCTCCCTACGATTCATCGAGAGAAACAAGACCCGCCCCTTTTTCCTCTACCTTCCTTTCAACATCCCCCACTACCCCGAACAATCCCTCAAGAGGTTTCAAGAAACCTACGCCGGGGTGAAGGATCCTGCTCGCAGGTCCTATGGCGCGATGATCTCAACGACTGATCACTATATCGGGATGATCATTGACCAGCTCAAGAAGAGTGGTTTGGAGAACGACACAATCGTGATCTTCATGAGTGACAACGGTCACTCCGAGGAGGTCGGCCTGACCATCAGGAGAGACGATCATCTCAGCGGTCGCCCCAAAGGGCACTTGTATGGCGCCAGCGGCGGTGGAAACACCGGGAAGTGGATCGGTCACAAAGGAAACTTCCTCGAAGGAGGCGTTCGCGTCCCTGCGATCATCAGTTTTCCTGGGAAAATTCCTCAGAACCAAACCCGCGATCAGGCGATCACCGCCATGGACTGGTTTCCGACGATCCTTGACCTTTGCGAAATCGATCAGAACCCGCAGGCTCCTCGATTCGATGGCCACAGCCTTTTACCGGTCCTGGAGTCAGCGCAAATACCATCGCCCTATCACGGCGTGTTCCATTTTCAGTGGCGTAAGGATTGGGCGGTCATTGATGGTGACTGGAAGCTCCTTGGAAAAACCAATAGCCCGGCACTCTCCCTACATTCTCTCGTCGGCGCAGATCCGGAAAAAAAAGATCTGAGTTCCGAAAAGCCCGCAATCGTTGCCCAATTGCTTAAGAGACATCAGAAGTGGTTAAAAGAGGTTTCACCATGAGCCCAGAAATTGGAGGTCACTAACACGCTGTTTTCAGAATTCACCTTTGAAAGAGGCGAGTTGGGATGAAGGTATCAAAGGCCCGGATTTACGTGATCCGCAATTAATCTCCCACAATGAAAACAAAATTCACAAGCCTCCTCCTGTCAGCACTCCTGATCGGATTGAGTTCAGCCGCTCCAAAACAAGACAAGAAAGAGGCAGCCCCCAGGAATGCCTCACAATCCCAGAAGGACAAAAAGGGCAAAGACAAGTCAGACAAGAAAAAGGCGGAACCTAAAAAGAAAGGCGATTCCAAAAAGAAGGAAGAATCCCGGAAAAAGAAAGTAGCGCCAGCAAAAAAAACAGCAGCCCCAAAAAAGGCGAAAGAAGCAGCCGGGGGCAAAAAGGCAGATAACGCAAAGAAGGCGCTTGTTTCCGCTGAAAAGAAAAAGGCGACCGAAGCAAAGTTGGTCAAAGACTCCATCGCCAGGCTTAAGGAGTTGGCAGCCAGGAAAAAAAGCGCCGAATCCACCCGAAACAAAGCAGCAGACTCGCTGAAGTCAGCCGAGAAAAATGTCGCCGTGATCGACGGTGAGATGAAAAAAATCGCAGCGCAACTGAAAGCAAAAGCTCAGAACGATCGCAAGGGAGCTGAGCAGACCAAAGCCCGCAAGATTCGCGAAACCGAAGACAAGGAGCGTGCCATGGTTGGAAACATGAAGAAGGAACTTCAAAATTTGAGAAAGACCGTGGAACTCCTCAATCTGAAGATGGCCGCGAAAAAAGAGTGCTGCGCGGAATGCGCTGACAAAGCCGCGAAAAAATAGTCGAATATTTGATCTCAAATCATTGCACAAGAATGGCCCGCTCCGCAAACCGGGGCGGGTTTTTCTTTTTGCCGGAGAGACATTCTCCTGAGTATCCTCGGCAATGAACACACCTCAGTCCTCATCGACCGAGCCACTTCAATTCATCACCATTCCCTCCATCACTATGCGTATCAAACGACTCTTCCTCTTATCATCACTCACGGCGATGGCATTAGTCTCCCCTCCTCTGCTCGCACAAGACGACAAGCCCAAGACCGAAGAAGCCAAACCAGCCTCCGAAGAAAAGAAGAAAAAAAAGAGGACACGAAAGGCGCCAATCGCAGCCACGGACTACGCTCAATGGGAAAGGTTGGACCCAGCCAATCGTAAAATGTCCGCCGATGGAAAATGGCTGATCTACGGGGTTACGAGAGTTGATGAAAAACGCGATCTTCACCTCCTTCGAACCAAGGGGAAGAAGAAACCCAAAGTGACAACCTTCCCGCAAGGAGAACGGCCGCTTTTTTCAAATGACAGCAAGTGGCTCGCCGTCACGATTGGGAAGAAGCCGGATGAATCCAAAAAGCAGCCTCCCGCCCAATCGGGAATGATTCATCTGCGGAAACTCGCTGACGGGGAAACCACCGAGTTCAAAAAAGTAAAAGGTTTGGTCTTCAGTGAAGACAGCAAATTCATCGCGCTCGAGATCACCGATGAATCCGCTGACAAAAACGCCCTCATGGTCCGGAACCTCAAAGACGGCATCGACACCTGTCTCTTATACACATCTCCGAGCCCACGAGACCGAGGCTGATC
>CAJXVQ010000322.1 GCA_913060685.1 uncultured Verrucomicrobiales bacterium | reverse complement strand
ACGAGATCAGCCTCGGTCTCGTGGGCTCGGAGATGTGTATAAGAGACAGAGACGGCCAAAAGTCGAGGTGAAGCCAACTTCCACCAAGAGGCTCAAAATGAGAAGCGAGTTCAGCATCAACCAAAACTCGACCTCTTCCGCCGGGAATCTCCCGAGAATCAATGGTATTACCAAAACCAGGCTCATCAACTGAGCGGCAGTAGCAGTCCAAGTGGTGGCCAGAGGCGAATTCCAGAGACGTTTGCCAATAGAACTTAACATAATTTACTAATCTTGGTTTCGAGTCTAAATCAGCTTTAAACTAACTCACAACTTTATCGCCTTCCGCGAGTGTTAACGGGATGAACTGAGAAGGAACTCGAGGACTCTATCACCTTGATCGTGATGGATCGGATCTCCTGGCAGATACTTGAACTTAACCCCGGAGATCTCAGTTTCATCAGCCAAGTCATAGAATTCTCCCATTCCGGCTAAACTCGCGACAAAGTCCTTCTTCACATCCACAAGCCCGGCACTTTCAATCGCTTCCCGACGACCACCTGCACCAGGAGGAGAATACAAAATTAAACGAATCTCTCGTTTCTGGAGCTCACGGGCGAAGGCCGCCAGGGACTCCAAGCGAGAGCGATAGGTATCAGCATTAAATCCCATGTAGCTTTCCATCCACGTTCTCATGACCGCTCGGTCATCACCTCCCAGCGGAGCAGTTTCATTTTTTGTCTTAAAACGGATCAGAGAGGTAAAGGCCCGACGAACGACGAGATCATTGAGGTAGTATCTTGTTGGAGAATCAACCAAAAGGCCCGATTGCTCGACCCGATTCGGGCGCTCGGGCTCGCAGAACCGCATCAAGGAAGCCACCATGATGACGGTTTCCATCGCGGGGAAGCCTTCACCCCGCACTTTTTCCCATTCATAGATTGAGAAGCACTCTGACAGCGAGCACCCTCCGACACACAAATTGTAGACCTTCTTGCCCTGAAAATCACCTTTCCGGTGGTTCTGAAAATGGTCGGTCAGGAGGCGGGCCCGGGAGTCTCCGAGGATGATGACCTGTGCCTCCTCCAGATAACTTGTCTCGATCTTCTGCGTCTCAAAAAAGTCCCAGAGAGCGACATTCTCTGGTCGGTTGATGACTTCCCGGGCCAAGGAAACCTGATGATCTTTTCGCAAACTAAAAGGATCCACCAAATAGGAAACCGAGAGGATCAAGACGAACAGAAAGCCAATGATCAGGGCAACCAATCCCACCCACGCTTTGGGAGACCGGATTCTTTTAAAACTGGAAGTAGAGGAATTCACTTAAACGATCCAGATGAATAAAGGCCAGGATGAAACAAAAAGCGGCAAGGAAGGCATACCGTGTTTGTGATTTAAACCGACCCGCGAGTTCAATGGTATTGGGCAAGGCCAGGGAGCCTAGCAAGATTGCGAAGAGCCAAACCATCGACCAAAATTTGTCTCTAATTCCTGCCATACAAAACGGCTCGGCATGACCAAAGTGATCCAGAAATCCAAATCGAAGAATCGCCTTGGTTGGGAGAGACACTCCCTCGAATCCAAACATCGCCGAGATTACTTTCATGGCAATTTCGATATTTTCAGCCCGGAAAAAGACCCAGGCGACATTCACAAAGACAAAGGTGATGACCCAGGCGAGTGGCTTCATCATGACCTTGAAACGAAGACTCCAGAAACGATGAACGACACAAGCCACGCCATGGAGGCCACCCCAGATCACAAAATTCCAACCTGCTCCGTGCCAGATTCCGCCCAAGAGAAAAGTGAGGAAAAGATTCAGCGTCACCCTCGACTCCGAGACCCTGTTGCCTCCGAGCGGAATGTAGACATAGTCCCGGAGAAACCGGCTTAGGGTCATATGCCAGCGACGCCAAAAATCCTGGATGGAAAGGGCCTTATAGGGCGAATTGAAATTCCAGGGGAGCCTGATTCCCAATATCAGGGCCGCTCCCACCGCCATATCACTATACCCGCTGAAGTCGTAGTAGAGTTGAAAACAGTAGGAAAGACTCAGAACCCAGCTATCGATTAATCCCAGATGATCGACATTGGCAAACCCGGCGCTCACCCATGGAGAAAGGCTATCTGCGATAATGACTTTCTTGAAAAGCCCAATACAGAAGAGGAGAATTCCTTCGGAGATCCTGCTCCAATTCAGCCCTCTTTTTCCCGTGCTTGAGAATTGCGGCATCATCTCACGATGATGAACGATTGGTCCGGCGATGAGTTGGGGGAAGAACGTGACAAAGAGAACGTAATTCCGAAAAGACCGATCAACCTTAAGCCCCTTGTGAAGATCGACGAGGTAAGCGATCTGTTGAAAGGTGAAAAAACTAATCGCCAGCGGTAGAACGATCTTATGGATCGTCGCTTCCAAACCAGTGAGATTAACGATTACCTCCGTTATGAAGCTTGAGTATTTGTAGTAACCGAGCAGGCCAAGGTTGAAAACGATACCGAGCGCGAGAGCCGCCTTGGATGGCTTGGCTAGAATGAGACCAACGAGGTAGTTAATCCCAATGGAAACAAAGATAACGGCAAGATATCGGTAGTCCCAGTACCCGTAGAAAAAAAGCGAAGCCGCGACCAACCACCAATTGGCGGCTGCGCTTCCATTCCTCGAGATTCTCGCGAGCGTGTAGTAAACGATCGCGACCGCCGGTAAGAACAGCAGGATGAAGACGTGGGAATTGAACAGCATGGTAGAGACGCAACCCTGCCTGGGTCTTAAAAAGCTCTCTTGATTCTGCTCTAACCAGCCAGGGGAAGAAATACCGCCCGCAAGTCCCGACCAAACCCCAAAGGAGCAACCTACGAATCGTAGGCCGCAACCATCTGGCGACTCAGGGCAAAGATCTCGGCCTGGGTCCACCCGGTGGGATCATCAATGTCGGCAGACTCGAGCGGAGGTGTTTCAAAAAGCACGGGGCGTTGCCCGATCCGCGCTTTGCTCTCGGCAAATGAGTTCTGGGAAAAAAGGTAGAGGTTGGAATTTTCCTCATACCAGGTTTCCAGCTCCTGAGTCGGGAGGAGTTTGGATGGATCGTGATTCACCGGAGTGGCATCTCCACGATAGAAACGTGTCTGAATTTTGTTCACGGAGAAGAGGCTGTCCTTCTTCTCTGCCAATCCCGCGGTGTAAGCAGCGATGGCATTCGATATTGTCTCCTGGCTCAGGAGAGGATTGGTCGTGTGAGTCATCAGGTAGGTCTCAGCTGATACGCTATTCAGGTCATCCTCAATGATCGAATTCATACTGACTTGGTCACCACAGATCTCCTCCCGACGGTCGCGAATGATGACCCGGTGGGAGTCATCCAAACCGTGGGAACGCAGGAGGGCGCGCGCGTCGGTATTGATGACAACTTTTTCAATCTCAGGCACCTCAAGAAGTGTGTCCAAGATCCACCGAAACAATGGCTTCCCAGCAAAAACCCGAAAGTTTTTCCCGGAAACCCGCTCACTGTGAGCCTTCATCGGAAGAAGCGCTACGAGTTTGAAATCTTTTTTGTCCATATTTCTGAGTCTATCCAAGTTCTTGTTTAATGGCACCGAGGCCCCGCGCACAGGCATCCATGAGCATGGTAATATCCAGGCTGTAGGCCAGCAAACGGTATCCTTCTTTCACCCTGGCGAGAATCTCCTCGGGCTCGGGGTGGACCACATGAATTCCAGCGACAATATTATGCCGCTTGCAGGCTTCAATCACGGTGTTACGGGCTTCGAGGTAAAGTGGATGATCGAACTGAGCAGCCACACCCAATGAGGCCGAAAGATCGTAAGGCCCAATAAAAACAGCATCGACTCCCTCGACCTCCAGAATCGCATCGATATTGCTGACCCCCAAATGATGCTCGATTTGAACCGCCACCATGATGTCCTCATTTGCGGTGCGGTAGTATTCCTTCAAGCTCGCACCGTAGTCATTTCCCCGGCAAAAACCAACCCCTCGGTTCCCCAAAGGAGGATACTTGGTCGCCTCGACAAGCAGTTCCGCTTGCGCGGCGGTATTGACCAAGGGCGCAATGACCCCGGAGGCACCTGAATCAAGATATCTCTTCACAAAGCTATAATCGACGCCGTGAAGACGGACCAGACAATGACACTTCGGATTCCCCGAACGAGCTGCCTGAAAGATGGTCTGGGTTTGCGGTAAATCGACCGCCGAGTGCTCAACATCGACACACAGGAAGTCGAAGCCGGAGTTGGCCATCAGCTCTGCAATGATGGGACTGCCGGAATTGATCCAACTCCCTATAACGGGTTTCCCTGACAAGAGGGTTTTTCGAAAGCTACCTATTTGCATGACTTTTATTTCAGAGAATCTTATTTGTCCAGCCAACGCCGGGGTAAAGACTTTTCAATGTCTAAACCTGATCGACAGGTAGTTTGATCACGGCCTTAAAAACGGAGGTAAATTGGCCGTCTCCCAACTGCGGGCGATGAGCATCGGCCGGATAGTAAATTGAGAAACAACCCTTTGTCTTATGGACCGCGGTTTTTGAGTCGTCCGGGTGGTAAAACTGAAGATCCTTCTCTTCATCAAATTCCCCGTCTTCCTTCAGTTCCTCACGATCCCGCCAAAGAATCATCTCTGCGCCGGCGATCGTGTATTGGAGATCGACATGTTTCCGATGGGTCTCAAAGCGACAGTCCACCAATTCCTTCGTGTCATATCGCATGACCTTGACGATTGCCTCCGGGAAATCCGGCAGGGCATAGTCTCCGAGAGGTGTCTCTTCGGAGAGCTTTTCAAGTTCCTGAAAGGCCGCTTTCCAAAGGGGGTTGGCAAGAAGGAAATGGTAAGCTTGAGATTCAGATAGTTTGCCGATGATCATGTGGATGATTTTATTTTTTCTTACTTTTGCGTTTCAACTTACCATGTCGCCGCGTCTGGTCTAAGAGGTAAATCCCTTCGTATTTCTTGAAGTCCTCTGAAACCACAACCTTGATCGCATCCGGCCATGTATTTGAGTTAAGTGTTACCACTCTTTTTTCCTTGTCAGTGACAGCCCAAACACCTTCAACCCGGTTAGCGAAGAGAAAAAAACCATCCTTCTCAAACTCCAGCTTGGCTGGAGTTTGGGAGTATTTTTTCGGATCGTAGTATTCCCACTCGGTCCCTTCTAAAAACCCGGCCAGATTACCTTCGTCTTTTTCTTCCGGCGGCTTCTCTGCTACCGGGAATTTTTCGCGGATTTCTTGGATAAAATTTTGGACTCCCTTGGCTTCCTTTAAATTTCCTTTTTGAGTCAGCCCTTTGACTCGTTTCTCAAGAAGAGTCACCATTTTTTCGGCACTCTCCCGAGATTGCTCACGGTGTATTTCGGCGGCTTTTTCGATTTCCTTATTGTGACGGAGACGGTCAGCCTTGAGTCTCGGAACGCTCTTGAATTCCTCTAGACTTGGTCGCCCCGGAATTTGATTTGCCTTACTGAGAGTCTTTTCCAGAAAATCGAACTCTCTTTTGGCAATCAATGCGGCCCCTAAATCTCCTTTGCCCTGGTAGGTCTCAAGATTTTTTTTCACCCTTCCCAGATAGCGTTTGTTCTCTTCTTCTATCCGGCCTGTATGGTCCTCTTCAAGCTTCTTGGTATGCTTAAGATAATAGGACATTAATTCCGGCACTCCCAATTCCGCGCCTTTGGCGAGGAGGGGTAAAAACAGGAAAAGACAAAGGCAGATTTTTTGACTTTGAACCAAACTTTTCATCGCGAAACCTTCGACTATCTGAATCGCTTCGTCAAGTTCAGTCGAGTCAGACAATCATACCCGCTGCGACCGTTTCATTAGTACCTGGGTCAACCAATATAAACGAACCGGTCTGACGGTTCTTGTCGTATGAATCGAAGAATAAGGGCGAGGCTGTCCGGATCTTGACTCTCCCGATCTCATTCAGGGAGAGCGTGTTTACCTCCTCTTCTTTATTGAGAGTGTTGATATCCACCTTGTAAACGAGTTCGGAAACGATGGCCTTGGTCTCCTTTGTGGTGTGCCTGATGATGAACTTTCCGCGCGATGAGAGTTTGGAATTTGAGAACCAACACAGCATCGCCTCGATATTTTGACTTTGGTTGGGGGGATTGTTCGCCTTAACCAGCATATCACCGCGCGAGACATCGATCTCATCCTGAAGCGTGATTGTCACCGATTCAGGAGAAAAAGCCTGGCTGCGCTCATGCTCATCCCGGTAAATCGCCTTGATCCTTGTGGTAAAACCCGAGGGCATCACGGTCACTTTGTCATTGGGCTTGAAGACCCCACCCGCCACGCGTCCGGCAAATCCTCTAAAATCGTGATGTTTTGCACTCTGTGGCCGGATCACCCATTGGACTGGAAAGCGTGCCTGGACGTGGTTTTCATCTCCGCCGACGTAGACATTCTCCAGATGATAAAGGAGACTGACGCCCTCATACCAAGGCATTTTATTCGAGCGATCAACGACGTTATCTCCATTGAGAGCAGAAATCGGAATGGGAGTGATATCAACAACGTTGCCCAACCTCGATGCGAAAGCCTTATAATCCTCAACAATGCGGTCGTAGACTTCTTGATCGTAGTCAACGAGATCCATTTTATTCACCGCGACCACGAGGTGTTGGATACGCAAAAGGTTGGCAATAAACGAGTGCCGCTTGGTCTGCTCAATCACTCCCTTTCGAGCATCAATGAGAATGATGGCAAGGTTTGCAGTTGAGGCTCCCGTCACCATATTACGGGTGTATTGGATATGCCCCGGCGTATCGGCGATGATGAATTTACGCTTGGGAGTGGCAAAATATCGATACGCCACATCAATGGTAATGCCTTGCTCTCGCTCAGCCTTGAGACCATCTGTCAAAAGAGCGAGATTCATATTTTCATCACCTTTTTTGCGGGAAGATTCCGCCATTGCTTCAAGCTGATCTTCAAAAATCGATTTTGAATCATAGAGAAGTCGCCCAATTAAAGTGGACTTGCCGTCATCGACTGACCCGGCTGTTGTGAAACGGAGAAGATCCATTGTTAAATATTTTCTGGAGATTTATTTTTGATGCGTTCGTCCAACGAGAGTCACTCTAAAAATACCCTTCTTTCTTACGATCCTCCATCGCAGTTTCCGATCTTTTATCGTCCGTTCGATTCCCGCGTTCAGTTTGACGAGCCGCTGCGACCTCCTCGATGATTTTTTCCATGGTGTCGGCGTCGCTCTCCACGGCTCCCGTGATGGTGGCATCGCCCATGGTCCGGAAGCGAATCCTCTTCACCACGGTGGTCTCACCATCACGAGGCTGAACAAATTCGGAAACGGCGAGAATGACCCCCTGACGCGTCACAGTCTCGCGCTCATGGGCATAGTAGAGGCTCGGAAGATCAATACCCTCGCGATGCATATACATCCAGACATCCATCTCGGTAAAATTTGAAAGCGGGAAGATCCGAAAATGCTCACCGGGTTGCATCCGTCCATTGAAGAGATTCCAAAGCTCCGGACGCTGGTTTTTCGGGTCCCACTCCCCAAAATCGTTGCGATGGGAAAAGAAACGCTCCTTGGCCCGGGCCTTTTCCTCGTCCCGCCGACCACCTCCGAGCACGGCATCGTACTCCTGACCTTCGATCGTTTCCAACAAAGTCACGGTCTGGAGCTTATTTCGGGAGGCATTGGCACCGGTCTCTTCGACCGCAGTGCCTTGGTCAATGGAGTCCTGAACGAGACCGATATGAAGCTGTCTCTTATACACATCTCCGAGCCCACGAGACCGAGGCTGATCTC
>CAJXVQ010000321.1 GCA_913060685.1 uncultured Verrucomicrobiales bacterium | reverse complement strand
ATCAGCCTCGGTCTCGTGGGCTCGGAGATGTGTATAAGAGACAGATGTATTTCTTCATCATATTTGATCTCATTCTGGAATTCATTGAGTCACTGTCGGGGGGCTTGTATGGGTGAGACAAACATTCCCTTAAATGAGCTCTATTCGCGGGTTTGGATGCCCCCCTATTTCGCCCATCCGGGAACTTTGCCGTCGCCGGTGGCCTCTCCGCCCCGGACGATCCACGAGAGGTTGAAACGTGCGACTTTGGCGCCGCCGGCCTCCGGCATAAAATAGATCCAGCCCTCGCTCGGCGTGCCGGGGCGGCCAACGTTCATCGACGAGTAACCGCTCGATCCAGGATTGGCGAGACGCTTCACCGGCCAGGTCACACCGCCGTCAAAACTCGCCCAAACCGTCCCCTGCTCACGACTCGGCTTGGGGGTGTCGAGATTGCTGAAGATGAGGATGTCTTTGCCGACGACGGGTAAGCGCGTCAGCCCCCCCATGCAGCCGTAGGAGCGGTTCTGCTGGCCATCGGGTAGGGCTTCGATGATGCGGAAATCGGTCCAGGTCGCCCCGGAGTCCGCGCTGCGCGCCTCGCGGCGGCGAGTGAAATTCGGGCGCTTGTCCCAGTGCACTCGCGAGTTGTAGTAGAGGGTGCCGTCGGAGAGCTCGACGATGCACGCTTCGCCGGTGCCCATCTCGGGGAAGGGCTCGCTCGCCTGCCAGCTCTGGCCGCCGTCGTCGCTGAAGATCGAGTTGGTGTAGTGCGTCGGCCACTCGTTGCGGTCGTTGCGTTTCCCATACCAGCGCGAGGGACGTACCAGCCTGCCTTTCTTGTCGCCGTGGCGAAGGGTGATGCCGTGGTCATTCATGTGCATCGATGGCACGTGGCCCTGGCTGTCGGGTTTGATCACCGCGTCACTCTGCGCGGCCCAGGTCTTTCCGTGATCCTTGCTGCGGTAGACCGTCAGCGTCGCCGGCGGATGGTGTTGCTCGATGAACGCCAGGATGTCTCCGGTGCCCTCGTCGACGGTCACCCCGCCACCCATGAAGCCGGACTTGGCGATGACGATCGCCTCGCCCCAGGTCTTGCCCCCGTCTTCGCTACGCTTCAGGCTGACCCCGTCCTTCGCGAATACCGCAAGGACCGTGCCGTCGGTAGCGACCGCGAGGTTGGGGAAACGGCCACCTTTGAAGACTTGCTGAATCTCGAATTCCGGCTCGCCCAAGAAGGGCTTGAGCGCACCTTCGAATTTGTCCGCGGCGACGACTGGAGCACAGAGCGCGAGGTAGAGTAATAAGCTTGTTTTTTTCATGATTTGGATCGGTTGCATTTAGAGACTTCCCCCTCGGCTTACTTCAGGCTCTGGAGGTATGCCACGAGATCGGCGAGCTCTTCCTTCTTCAGGCTCGCCGCTGCCAGGCCCGGCGGCATGAGGCTCTGTTGCATGTCCTCGCGGACCGTAACATCTTTGCTCGAAAGCTTCTGACTGACCCCGCCGGGGAGGCGGATGGTGATGCTCTCACCAGTCTCGCTAGTGATGTAACCGGCGACGGATGAACCATTTTTCAGAGTCAGGATAACTCCGTGGAAGCCGTGGCTGATGGCCGCGCCCGGGAACAGGATGGACTGGTACATCGCCTCCTTCGAGAGCTTCTTTCCAATCTCGCTCAAGTCCGGACCAAAGTCGATGTGCTGGCCATTCACCCGGTGGCAAGCAATGCACCCGGCTTTGCTGTAAGCGGATTCGCCCCGCTTCGCTTCACCGGCGAGTAGGGCGAGTTCGGCGATTGGAGGGAACCCCACCGCCTTGGGCACGGGGAGCAACTTTGCCGCCTCGTCCCGGACGCGTCGATCGGCGCTGCGGGCGAGACCCAGAGCGGCGATCGCCTTGAGATCAGCTGGCAGTTCCTTCCGCTTCACGAGATCGAGCAACTCCCGTCCGCCCTGGCCTGAGACGACCAGCGCGTTGGTGATCGCCCGGCGTGTTGCGGCGCTGGTGTCTGCCTTTTTGAGCTCGCCGGCGAGCAAGCGCATGGCGTTGCGGTCGCCGGTCTTGCCGAGTGCAGTCGTGACAGCGCTGACCTTCGTTTGGTCACCGCCGCGGAGGATCTTGTGGAGCGGTTGCACGTCGCTGAGGATCAATCTGGCCGCGGTGACGGACTCGTTGGCATCCGGGTTGGCGATGATGAACTGGAGCAGCTCTTCGCTAAACCCGCGCAGGTTGAGGCGCGCCACGAGATCGACGAACTCCGCTTTACCGCGCACCGGTGCGATCAGTTGCGCAAGGCGTTCGTTCCCGCCTGACAGCGCGCCGATCGCACCGGAGCCGAGCTGGCTTGCTGCGAGTAGCGCGGGTTCCTGGTCGCCCTTTTGAAACACCAACGCGAAAGCCTTGTTGACAGCGGCTTTGTCTTTTTGGAATTGCAGGGCGCGGAAGTACCTTGCCGCGTCATCCCCCTTGCTCGCCAGGAGCAGTCCGGTGATCAGATCGGCGGAACTACTCGCGCGACTGCGCCAGATGATTTCCGGGTGCGGGTTCTTCGCGGCAGCGAGGCGCCCGTCCCAATGGAGGTCCGCGGCGATGCCGAGCGCCTCGAGACCCCAACGATCGCCGGGCGTATGTTGGGCGGCGAGCTGGCCCCAGATCACATTGGCCTTGGGCGAATCCGAGTGGCGGATCGCGATCGCTACCTCGCGGCGGACCTTGGGATCGGGATCGGCGACGAGCGTTACAGCGGCAGTGAGGTCGTCAGATGTCTGCAATTGGCGTAGGGCCCGCAGAGCAGTGATGCGGATGTTCGGATCGCCGTCCTTCAGAGCGGCGAATGCTGCGTCGCGATTTGTCCGGACCAGCAACCACAAGGCCCGCGCCCGATGCTGTGGCGATGCGCCCTTGTCGCCGAAGAGTTTGCCCAAGGCCGCCTCTACCTTCTTGCCCTCCCGCTGCAGTTTTTGCCAGGCGAGAAAGCGCGCTTCCTCATTCGGGGATTGCAGGGCGATGATCGCGCCTTCGATACTGCTGACATCGGTGATGATCCGACCGTATTTCGCGGCGGCTTTCGGCGCGACACGGAAAACCCGACCACGCCCGAGATCACCCATGCCGTGGCCGCCGACACCCGGGTCGTACCAGTCGGCCACGATCAACGAACCATCCGGGGCGACACAGACGTCGCTCGGGCGGAACCAACGATCGCCGCTGCCTTCGAGGATGTTGAGGATCTCGGCGGAGTAGCCTGCTCCGTCGGGCTTGGTGATGTAGGCGCGCACGATGTTCGGCCCGGCGTCGCAGTGAATCGGTTGGCCGTGAAATACCTTTGGCAAGAGATCGCCCTCGTAGACGCAGATGCCGGTCGGGGATCCCGCTCCGGTCTGGATGAGGTTCGGGACGACTCCGGGATCGTTGAGGTGCCAGTGCCTGAGCGGGATCTCCTTCTCGATGTTCGGCCGCGAGTCCCGCCAGCCACCCCGGGTGATCTCGTCCCGGTAGCCGTAGTTGCCGAACTCCATGACGTAGTTGATGCGCACGCCTTTGTTACCGTCGTCGTCGTTGTCGCTTTGCCAGACCGTGCCGAAGGAATCGACCGCGATCTCCCAGTTGTTGCGGAAGTTCCAGCCGAGCGTCTCGACACCACTGCCATCGAGTTCGCAGCGGAACACCATGCCCTGCTGGAAGGGAAGGTTGTCGCCGCGGACTTCGTTACCTGCCTTGTCGACGATGATCTTGCCGTCCTTGTCGTGCAGCGTTTTCCCGGCGTTGCCGAAATTAAAATACAAACGCCCGTCGGGGCCGAAGTGTAAGGCGTGGATGCCGTGGTCGTGCTGTGCGCCGCCGATTTTGGTGAACATCAACTCCTTGCTGCCGGCATCCGCTTTGCCGTCGCCGTCCCTGTCGTAGAGGCTGAAAACGTCATCGCCGGCCGAAATGATGACACGGTCGCCAAGCACGCAGATGCCGTGCGCCGAATCGACATCCACCCCCTGGTAGAAAATCGTGGATTTGTCGGCTTTGGCATCACCGTCGGTGTCTTCGAGGATCAGGATGCGGTCGCCCTCGGGACGCTTGCCCCTGTGGCCCCGGTAGTTGATGACCTCGCACACCCAGACGCGCCCCTTGTGATCGACGTCGATCGCGCTCGGGCTGAGCATCATCGGCTCGCTGGCGAAGAGTTGCGCTTCGAGCTCCTCGTGGACGGTGAGGCCAGCGACGGCGGTGGCGGGTTCGCGTTCTGCAGCCGCCCAGGGTAGGCCAATCATCAAGGTTGCTAGAATTACTGTCGTATGTTTCATCATCTTCATTTCCTTTTTCATCACTATCGTTACAGATTAATCTCTAATCGCTGTCCGGCATATTGTATCTCTTTGGTTGTGCCGTCCGGCATGAGTTCAATGTTGAATGTCCGCTTAGGACTGCCCTTTGCTTGCGGCTCGATGGTCAAACGTTTGGCGGCATCATCCCAAGTGATACGTGTCTGGACAGAAACTCCCTTCAGGTAATCGAGGCTGATGCCATCGTCGTCGTAAAGGGTGGCTTGTCCGTCGGCGCCTTGGTAGATCTTGAGCGTCGTGGGCTCGTCGACTTTTTGTCCGGTGTATTGACGGATGGGGTCGACCGGCACGATCGCGCCGCCGCGAACATAGATCGGCATGGTGGCCAGATCCACGGCGCGCTGCACGGTGCGGCCGCCGGTCTCGAGCTTGCCGGTCCACCAGTCATACCATTTGCCTGCGGGCAGATAGACGCCCCGGGTTGTCGCTCCTTTTTTGTAGACCGGTGCGATGAGCAGGTCGCGGCCCCAGAGATATTGATCGCCGATGCTTCGAACCTTGGGATCAGTGGGGTGGTGCAACCACATCGATCGCATCATGGGCATCCCCGTCGTCCGCGCTTCCCAAGCCAGCGTGTAGTTGTAGCTCAGCAGTTGGTAGCGCAGTTCGGCGTATTTTTTGGCAATCGGTTCGATCTTGGGATTGTTCAGTTCCGATTCCAAGGGAGGCGTGTTGCTTTCTTTCGGCCCCATTTTGTCCAGGCCCCAGCCCCAAGGCAGTCGCATCTGCCAGGTTCGGCCGTGTCCGCGGAACGATGAGGTAAAGGCAGCGAACTGAAACCAACGGGCGTAGAGTTCACCCGTCAGATCCTGCGTGGGATAGAAGCCGCCGATATCCGAACCCCAGAAGGGTGAAAGGCTCAGCGAGTGGTTGATGCCCACGGCGATCTGCGCTTCTAGGGTTTTGAACGAAGCGTGCGTATCGCCCGACCAGATCCACCCGCCGTAACGCGCCACGCCCAGATGGCCGTTGCGATGCAGAGACCAGGGTCGAACGTTCGGTGTTTTGGAGAGTGGGCCTTCGTAATAGAGCTGATGGCGCTTCATACGCTCATGGAAGCTGAACCAGTCGCCCTCGTCGGGCCACCACGCATCGACGCCGGTGTCGACCAGCGCGTTGTGTTCTTTCCAATAAGAATCGATGTGGTGGCTGTCGACCGTCTCGCCAGACTTGGGCGGAATGGATCCGTGCAGGGTTTCCAGACGGTCCCGATCCCATGGGATCATGTGGACGACGACTTTGGCATGGCGGGCGTGCAGATCGGAGAGCACGTCCTTGGGGTCGCGCTTGAAAACACTTCGATTGAATTTGAACGAGGGCTGGTTTGTATTCCAGCCGCGTGGCGTGAAGCCGGTGCCGAGGTAGATGACGGCGTCGACCGGAATCTGTTTTTTGCGAAAGGTGTCGACGATGCTGACGATCTGCGCGTCATCTTCCAGCGTCCGGTGCGACTGCATATAACCCATCGCCCAACGGGGTGGCAGGACGGCCGGTCCCGAGATCGTTGAAACGTCTTTCATGAACTTGGCCGGTTCGTGTGCATCAAAAACAAACACGTCGTAGACGTCCGTTTTCCAACCGGGTGGAGGCAAGCCGATGCGACCCTGCCGCTGCTGCCGACGAGAAACCACGGTGCCCGGTTCAATGGGCACGGCAGGTGTGAAGGTTCCGGTTTCTTTGGAGGTTAGATCAATGTCACCCCACGGCGTGGCCACAAACAAACCCCAGCCGCCCGTGCCGGCGAGCAGCGCCACGGGACTTCGTGAGCCATACGCCTTGGTGTCATAGCGCGGTTGCAGAATGTGCGCCCGACCGCGTCGATCGAACTCAACTTTGTCGTCCTGCCAATTGTCGCTCTGCTTCGGCCCGCCTTCGCCCAGACCCAGAACCGGATGGCCGTCGAGGGCGAAGGACATTTTTCCATCGGGCGTAAAGGTGATCTTCTGCACGGGCTTGTTGTCCGATGTGGTAACCAGCACGGTGAGTGGCTTGGCTGTCACCTCGACGGTTAAATGACCCACCTTTGCTTTGACCGGTTTAAAGTTCGAATCGAGTTTGCGCAGCGTGATGACCGGCTCTAGATATTTCCGCTCGACGAGGGCAGGCGTGTCAGGGAATTCCTCTTTAGAATCGATCGGCCGAATCGTGACGCGAACCGCCGCTTCACCAGCGGCGCGGATATCGAGCTGCGACCCGCCGAGGCTCAAGGGCGTCGCTTTCCACTTCCTGTCGACACCGCGAAACTGTGCCACTGATCCGCTGGCTGTCTTGGCGGCGCTGTTTTTCAGGTCTCCGTCGAGTTTCCACCAGCCGACGATGCCATCGACGGTGGCCTTTCCGTCGGCGTGGCTCATTACCGTAATCTCGTCAGGCGACAGCGCCCTATTGTAAACGCGCAGGTCATCGACACCGCCCTTGAAGAATTCATTCAATGCCTTATGCGAACCGATAAATGCGGGAGCATCTCCTGCGGTGTCTATTATACCGCTGACTTTCGCGCTCCCGATCTCTAGCCCGTCGGCGTACAAGGTGATGACTTTTCCGTCGTATGTTCCGCAAACCAAGTGCCATTCCCCGTCCATCAGCTTCGAAGCCGCCAGCGGCGCGCCGTAGTCGGTATACTTCCCACCAATGCCCAGGCCAAAACACAGGCAGTGCTTCTTCTTATACTGACCCAGTGCCAGAAGAGACCTGGCGTTCCCATCTTCTTTTCTGTAGATCTCCTGCCACAACCAACCCGTGGTGACTCCTTTAGGCTTTACCCACGCGGAGATCGTGATTGTCTTGGCCGGTTTGAGTCCGGCGTAGTGCGGTATCTTGACGGTGTGTGAACTACCGTCGAGGATCAACGCCTTGCCGAGTTTACCATCCGGGTAATCTTGCGCGAACGCACAGATGCAGCACAAGGCAAGTAAACTGATACAAAGGGCAGGCAGTGTTCTTCTCATATTTCTCTTTTTCATTTCAGCACAAGGTCCGAGGTCAGGCGCGGAGCGGCGTTGCCTGCACCGCCTTATTCTCCTCCTGAGTTACGGAGATTCCAGCGTTCCTCGCCAGTCAGGGTTCTCCTTTTTGTAATCCTGGAAGGCCTTGTACTCGGCCCGGTCGAGTTGTCCGTTTTTGTCTTTGTCGATATGGACAAAGAGCCATTCCCATGTGGGTCTCGCCGAATCCCATTCGGCCTTCGATGCCGTTCCATCCCCGTTCTTGTCGGCACTGGCGAAGAATTCCTTCACCACATCATCGGGCGCGAACGTTCTGGGTTTGCCGTGCTTTTTTTCATAGGCCATCGGACCTTCGGGATGCTCGAGTGGAATGCCCAGCTCAAGCAGGCGATCCTGTAGCGACTGGATGTCGACCTCCTGCACCGATTTCCCTGACTTGCCGGCCATAACCGCAGCGATCCCGGCCGCCTCGCCCATTTGCATCCAGGTCGGTTCCAAGCGGATCGTGCAGAAGCTGTCTCTTATACACATCTGACGCTGCCGACGATCTACTCTGTGTA
>CAJXVQ010000320.1 GCA_913060685.1 uncultured Verrucomicrobiales bacterium | reverse complement strand
TCTACACAGAGTAGATCGTCGGCAGCGTCAGATGTGTATAAGAGACAGGTCCGGGACATCGCCGCTGATGATTCTGCGAGCGAGACCTTCCGCAATGGCGGTCTTACCCACCCCTGGCTCCCCGATAAGGACGGGGTTGTTTTTAGTGCGGCGTGAGAGCACCTGCATGACACGACGAATTTCTTCATCACGACCGATCACGGGATCGATCTTGCCCTCGCGAGCACGAGCGGTGAGATCGGTTCCGTATTTCTCAAGAGTTTGGTATTTTCCCTCGGGATCCTGATCAGTCACCTTTTGGGAACCACGCACTTCATTGAGAGCCTTTTCGAGATCGGCTTTCGTAAGCCCGGCTTCGGACAGAAGTTTACCCGCAGGAGCATCCGCCTTTAGTGCTCCGAGAAGGAAGTGCTCCACGCTGAGGAAATCATCCTTCAATTTTTCCCGGGCCTTATCAGCTTCATCAAGAGTCGCACGCAACCCGTAGCTCATTTGTGGCTGAGCGGTCGCGCCCTGAACTTTTGGCTCCCTGTCAAGGTCGAGTGCAACCGAAGCTTTCAAGCTCGCGATATCGATATTTGCCTTTTCCAGAATCGGAACGGCAATCCCGTCCTCTTGCTGAAGCAGGGCGAGAAGGACGTGCGCGCTCTTGAGCTCCGGATGTGTTGATTTGGAGGCTATCTGCTGGGCAGCCTGGAGAGCTTCCTGCATCTTGGCGGTAATTTTATCGAGTCCCATGATCTTCGTTATTTAGTAATGATTAAGTATTTTATCCGAGAAAGAGAGGTGTCTTTTGCACCTCGATGAGATGCTTCACAAAGCTGCCTACAAAAAAGTTTCTGAAGACATTCTTTGAATGGATTCCTGCTACAATCAAGTCAATCTCATTAAGGTAGTCTTCGTCAATCGCCTGGATGATGTCCTTTCCCGTGCGGACCTGACTGACATCCTCCACTCCATTTGCGCGGAGATACTCCAGTCCTTCGTGCAGGCAATGGTCGGCGTATTCTTCATCCTTGTCTGAGATCAGCAAGGTGATTTTGAAATGATAGGGCTCGCTCAGTTCTACGAATTCCCGAAGGGCTCGTGCTGAGTGATAACTTCCATTAAAGGCCACCAGGACGTTCTTAAATGCCACGCTCCTGTCCTCATAGGGCACTGCGAGGATCGGCACTTCGGTGCGATCAAGGACCTTCTCCATCGAGTGCCCTTCTTTATCCGGATCGAGATGAAAGTAGGTCTCAATCCCCATCACAATGAGATCATAGTAAACAGATTCCTCTAAAATACAGTCAGCCGGAACCCCCTGGAGTTCCGCTTGCCGATGGCGAACTCCCCGATCTTCACAAGCGTCTGAGAATTTCTTAAGAATGTCGCAGATTCGTTGCTCCGCCTGTGCCTTCCTCTGAAAATAGCCTCTCTGTTCCAGATCGAGAAGCTGCGCATTAAAGGGCAGCTTACTTTCATTCAAGAGCTCCGGAGTATTAAGGATGACAAGCCCGGTAATTTCAGCCCCGTGTGCCGAGGCCACCTCGCAAGCACGTCTGACCGCAGCATCACTATAGATCGAACCATCGAGAGGAATCAGAATTCGCTTAAACATGGTCATTTTTTAGATCGAGTCATTCACCAGTGCTTCGCTTGTCTTGCCCACGGGTGCGCATTCCTTGCAGCTCAACCAGCAAGAGGTGCGTAGTTCAAACCCACTCCTTTGCCCACACTGCTCCCCGTCATGAAGTCATATCAAAAAATTGTCGTAGCCATTAACTACACCGAATCTTCCCGCAACGCCCTGAAACAGGCCCGACAAATTGCGGCACAATCAGGAGCATCAATTCGCGCCTTCCATGCCGTCCCTCCAGTCACCCTCAACGAATTCCTCTCCTTCTACCTCATCCCTCATGACATAATGATGACCACCGCCCTTAGCGGATTGGAAACCTTCGTCGAAGAGACCCTCGGACCGGACCACGGAGTTCCATGCTTTGTCGCCGAGGGAAAACCCCATCAGGCCGTAGTCGCCTTTGTCCAGGAATCCCAGGCAGACCTCCTCATCCTTGGCACGGATGAATATACCAACAAGCCCCACAACTCCGGCCAGTTCGCCATCAAATGTCTTCGCCACACTGCTATCCCCGTCCTCCTCGTCCGTAATCATCTTGAGAGCCCCTTCACGCGACTCACCGCTTGCGTTGATTTTTCAAAATCCACGACACAGATTCTTGAGCATACCGCCAGATTCACCGTTGATACAGATCAGGTGGTTGAAATTGCCCACGCCTCGTGTCCGCCTTGGCTGCACCCTCCCTACCTGCGCTACCAAACAGAAGTCTTCGAGAACAGAGATGTCAAAGAACAATACCACGAACTCATCGATGGTCAGATGGGTTCGATCCAAAAACTGGCGACTGATCTTCTCAAAAAAACACCCCTCACAATCAAACTCGAACATGAGGACACCAAGATCGCTCTCATCGACCACCTTGAAGAAGCTCAGAGCGATCTCGCCATACTCGGCCACTGGGGAACAGGCGCACATGGGCTGAAAACAAAACTCCTCGGTGGCACTTCCGAGGCCCTGATCCGCTACGCCCACTGCTCGATCCTTATCGTCCCCGTCACCCCTTGACTTTCAGCCGGGAACCCCTCGCGGCTTTCAATCGCTAGTGGCTTGGAAGTATCTCGAATTCATTTCATGACCCAGGGGCTCCAGAGATTCACTGATCAGCGCCTCCATACTTCCCTTGAAAATCGCCAAATACCATGAGCTTTCATTGCCCTCCCACTCCATGGACCACTGAGTCTGACGATCTCATCCAACAGCTGCAGAGCGTCACCGACACCGGTCTCACGGAGTCGCAAGTGATCGATCGCCTCCAGTCCCACGGTCGCAATCAACTCCACACCCAGACCCAACGAAAATGGCCTAAGATTCTTGTTTCCCAGTTCAAAAGCCTCCTCGTCCTCCTGCTTGTCATCGCAGCGGCCCTTGGCTTTGCATTTCAAAATTGGAGCGAGGGTATCGCGATCTGTCTCGTCATACTTATCAATGCCGCCATCGGCTTCTTCACCGAACTGGGAGCAATCCACTCGATGGAGTCACTCCGAAAATTCAACGCCGTCCATGTTACTGTTCGCCGGAACGGAAAGTCCAAATGCATCCCGGCCGAGGAACTCGTCCCCGGTGACATCGTAATCATTGATGCCGGTGACATCATCGCCGCCGATCTCCGGCTTCTCACCGCCTCACGCCTACAGGCGAATGAGTCACTCCTCACCGGTGAGTCTTTTCCAGTAGATAAAGATCTCCAGCTTCTTTCCGAAGAGACAATTTTAGCCGAGCGTGCCAACATGCTCTACAAGGGCACTTCGATTACCAGAGGAACCGCCGAAGCCATCGTCACCAGCACCGGCCTCGATACCGAACTGGGAAAAATTTCTTCCCTCGTCCTTGAAACAGAAGACGAGATCACGCCTCTCGAAAAGCGCCTCGGCCTTCTGGGAAAAAAACTCATCATCGTCACCCTCATCGTCACCTCCTTCACCCTCATCATGGGGCTTAGCTCGGGAAAAGATCTCTATCTCATGATCGAGACCTCGATCGCCCTCGCCGTTGCCGCCATCCCCGAAGGTCTCCCCATCATCGCCACCCTCGCACTCGCCCGCGGGATGTGGCGCATGGCTCAAAGTAACGCCCTCATGAACCGCCTCTCCGCAGTGGAAACTCTCGGGGCCACAAATGTCATCTGCACTGATAAAACGGGCACCCTCACTGAGAACAAGATGACCCTCGATCACCTCCTGCCAGCAGCAATCGATGGCGAGGATTTGATTCTGGAAATAGGAGCCCTCTGTAACAAAGCCTCCCCGGATGGTCTCGGTGATCCCATCGAGGTCGCACTTCTTAAGGCGGCCATGGAGCATGATCTTGACACCCGTGCGCCGCTTCTACGTGAGGAAGCTTTTGATTCCGCCTCCAAACGCATGGCCACCGCCCACCAGACAGAAGACGGCATTATCGTCGCCGTCAAAGGAGCCGCCGAAGTCATTCTTGATCTCTGCACCCAAATCCAAACCCATGAAGGCCCGATCCCCCTTGCCAAAACCCATCTCGAAACGTGGCTGGGAAAGAATGATCAGCTCGCTTCTGATGGGTTCCGCGTCCTCGCTTTTGCGAAGAAGGCCATCAACCATCTCGAAGACCCCCTTTATCAAGATCTCACCTTTATCGGCCTCGCTTGTTTCATCGATCCTCCGCGCGAGGACATCCGCAAAACACTCGACGAGTGCCGCAGCGCCGGCATCCGTGTCATCATGATCACAGGTGACCAGGCTGGCACCGCGAGTCATGTCGCCAAGAGCGTCCATATCGACTCATCCCATGCAATCCTCGGCAAGGATATCCCGACCACTTCAAAAGAAGAACTCATAGAAACCAACATCTTCGCCCGGGTCACTCCGAAGGACAAACTCGACATCATTGACCTCCACCAGAAACAGGGATCCGTTGTCGCCATGACCGGGGACGGCGTCAACGACGCTCCTGCCCTGAAGAAGGCTGACATCGGCATCGCGATGGGGCTGCGGGGCACCGAAGTTGCCCGTGAAGCCTCTGATATGGTACTCCGCGACGATGCCTTCAGCACGATCGTCACCGCGATTCGCCAGGGGCGAATCATCTTTAATAACATCCGAAAATTCGTCGTCTACCTCATGTCCTGCAACCTCAGTGAAGTCCTCATCGTCGGACTCGCCGCCGGAGTGAATGCTCCGCTCCCCCTTCTCCCTCTGCAGATTCTTTTTCTAAATATGGTCACCGATGTCTTCCCGGCCCTCGCCCTTGGCGCCGGGGGTGCCAACAGCAAGATTATGCAAGACCCACCCCGCAAAATGTCCGAGCCCATCATCGGCCGCAGCCAATGGATTTCCATCACCCTCTACAGTCTCCTAATCACCGCCAGTGTCCTCGGATCTTTCGCCTTCGCACTCCTATATCTCAAACTCCCCCCCCCCGAGGCCGTCACCATCTCATTCCTCATCCTCGCAGTCGCCCAAATCCTCCACGTCTTCAACATGCCGGAACCCGGCGCTCATCCTTTCAAAAATGAAGTCACCCGCAACCCCTACGTTTGGGGAGCCATCACTCTCTGCCTCTCCCTCCTTGCCCTCGCCCTTTTCACCCCTTTCCTCGCTGACACCCTTCAACTGACGCCTCTCCACTCCGAAGGCTGGTTCCTGGTCATGACCGCAAGCGTCATCCCTGTCATCATCGGAAGACTTGCTTCACTAGGAAACCGTAAGGAAACGCTCAACGACTGATGCAAGGCACGCCTAGTCGCGAACAAAACATGCACAGCCGAATTCCAAAGAGAACTCCATGGTGAGCGGCATGAGGCGAGTTCTTCTTTCACAATTCCAATTCTCGCTACCATCATTGATGGCCAAAAAGCGGGCCCTCTCTACGTATCCCCTCGCCGCCAAGAGTAACCCCGAACCCACTCCCGCTCAGCCAGCGGTTCGCTTCCAAATCGCACCAGTAAGATCATGAAGCCTTATCATGTGATCCTCGTTGGCGTGACCTACACAGCTGCCTGCGAATTCGCACTCAGACAAGCCCACCAAATCGCCCAAAAATCAGGAGCAAAACTTCTGGCTTTCCACGCCGTTCGCCCGGTTGAGATCGATGAAGTCGTCAAATGTTGCGCCATTGAACGAGATCTCATGATCGACAGCGCTCAGAATAGTCTCGAAGCCTTCGTTGAGCGCGCCCTCGGGTCAAACCATCACGTGACGTGCCTCGTGAACGAAGGGGAACCCTACCACGAGTTCAGCAACCTAGCCAACGAATCGGGAGCGGATCTCGTCATTATCGGGGCTGATCACTTCAGCAATTCCACCCGGGATTCCGGTAACTTTTCCATCAAAAGCCTCCGCTCTTTCACCATGCCCGTCCTCCTCGTACGAGAGCAACCAAACCGCCCCTTCGCCCGACTCTCAGCCTGCATCGACTTTTCAAACTCCACCACCCCAGTTCTCGAACACACTGCTCGTCTCGACTTTAATGAGAACCAGTTCGTCGAGATTGTCCACGCCTCCTGCACACATGGATCCGGACCATCTCCTCTTCGTTTCCTGACCGGGTTCTTCTCAACCAGAGAAAAAAAAGAGCAATACCACGAAATTCTCGACGGCCAGCTCAGTGCCATCAAAAACTCCTCCTCGCATCTCTTTCAAGCCGCCCCAATCACCACGGCACTGGAACACGAAGACCCCGCCACTGCGCTCATTGAACATCTCGAAAAATCGCACAGCGAACTTGCCATCTTGGGGTGCTCCAGAGGAGGCCTCAAGGGGTTCAAGACGAATCTCCTTGGCGGTACTGCGGAAGCCCTTATCCATCAAACCCACTGCTCAATTCTCATCGTCCCCATTCTTCCCTAGTTCAAAGGACAACCAAAATCATGAGTTCAAAAAAATCCATCCTCGTTGGAATAGACTACTCCCCTCCGAGTATAAACGCCCTCCGGGAAGCTGCCCGCATTGCCAATGCGTGTGACCTCTCACTCATCTGCTACCACGTCCTTGATCAGGACATCCTCGCCGATTTCCAATCGCATGAGGCCTATGATGAGAATGGCATTCTTGAGTTCGCTTACGAGAAAATCGAAACCTTCATCTGTGACGTCATTGGCACTGCCCATGATATCGAGGCCTTCGTAAATATCGGAAACCCCTTCCTCGAAACCCTCAAACTCATCAAAGAACATAATCCTGAAACTCTCGTCCTCGGATCGCGTGGATTCGGAACAATCGTGCCCCACACCGTCGGAGCCCTCGCCTCCAAGTGTGTTCGCAAGGCTCCTGTCGAGGTTCTTCTTATCCGCAAAGATCAGGACAAACCCTTTCACGCCATCATAGCCTGTATCGATTTTTCGGACAACTCCATCCGCGCCGCGCACCGCGCCGCCGAGATTGCCCGTCAGGATGGAGCCCAACTCCGACTCGTCCATATCTATCGCCCACCGATCTATGCCGACTCCGACATCGGCTGGCTCGGCCCCGCCTTCCCCATGATTCAGGAACCCAGCATCATCGATGACATTAGCAACCGCCTTGAACGACTCGGCTACGACCTCGGAAAGGAATACGACCTCCAGGATCTCTCCACTGTCGTCCATCGATACCCCAGTGTCACAAAAGGTCTCTACGAATCCTCAAAAGAAATGAACGCCGATCTCATCGTCCTCGGCACCCGTGGCCGCACAGGCTTCAGAACACTCTACCTGGGCACCACTGCCGAAAGCCTCATTCACGGCACCCCTTGCTCCACCCTGGCCGTAAAACCCGAAGGCTTCACCTACTCTCTCGACTAAGCTGTTTGACCAGGTCACCAAATCCGGGCAACTCCGCCCTGCGAGATTCAGAGCCGTCAACGTTTCTGGCGAATCGGGCGCGCCCTCAAAAGCCCGGCCCTTTGTAAAGATCGACCCGGTCGTGAAACCCGGTGCCATTTTCCATCAGAGTTGAAGGCGCTCAGGGGCTCTTCCCATCTCCCGCCCCGTCACCTTAAGGATAGGAATAATTGAGACTGCGATGAGTTCCATATCCGCCATCAGTTGGCAGTTCCCGATACCGTAATCAAACACAGGCCTCTTGATACGAGGCGACCTTCTTTCTGCTTCTGAATCGAAGAGAGTGTCACCATCATTGATGGGTCAGGGCAGTCAGCGAGGGAAACGAGGCCGCCACAAGGTTCAAGACGTTGGCTCTTAGCCCGCATAACTCACCGAATAAAGCGCGCCATGGCTGAAAATTCAGTTAAAT
>CAJXVQ010000319.1 GCA_913060685.1 uncultured Verrucomicrobiales bacterium | reverse complement strand
GTAGATCGTCGGCAGCGTCAGATGTGTATAAGAGACAGGTTATGCGGGCTAGATGTTTACTTTTGGCGGGAGGGCCTTGAAGCCGCCCTTGGACCGGAGCGGAGGGGGGGTGAATTATCTGACGCAGATGAGGTGCCCGGAAGTGCGGATCAGCAGCTTCCCGTCAAAGGGAACCGGGGTGGCGAGGATCTGCTCTTCCATGTCATTTGTCCCAAGAAGTTCGAATTGTTCACCAATACGGGCAGAGAACACGACTCCATCCTCGCGAGGGGCGTAGAGAATGCCTCCGGCAATCACGGGAGAGGCGTAGTAGGGCATGAGAGACTTGGGAAGTTTGGCAGTCCAGAACGGCTTACCTGTTTTCGGATCGAGGCAAACCACCTCTCCCTTGTGACGAAGAAGGTAGACCCTGCCTTCGTATTCGATCGGGCTGGAAACGAAGACACCGAATTCGTCGGTATCCCAGACCCGGTGAGTTTTCGTGACATCGCCTTTTCCACCGAGGCGAACGGCATGGACCTCGGCCTGCTTCCGATCATCCCGACCCACCGGGACCAACGCGAGATCTCCCACGACCACGGGTGTCGCGATTGGTGGCCAGAGTTTTTTTGCCTTCGGATTGAATCCGCCGCAGGACCAGAGCAGGGAACCGTCGTCCGCCGCATAGGCGGTCAGGTGGTCCGAACACCACACGAGAAGGGCATCGCGGTCGCCATGACGAATCGGAATCGGCGTGGTGTAGCCCTGGTCATTCTCAGCCGGGACCTTGTAGTTGCGTTCCTGCTTCCAGCGAATTTTTCCGGTTGCCTTGTCGAAACCGGCGACCCACGAATCTCCCGCGTGGAGGCGGGGAAGAATGACGAGATCCCCGATGAGGATCGGAGAACTTCCTTGGTCCCAATACAGGTCTTGCCGACCGAACTCTTCGGCCAGGTTCCGCTTCCAGCGGATCTTCCCGTCCATTTCGAGAGCGGCGAAGGTGCCGCTCTTGAAGTAAACGAAGACACCTTTTCCATCGGTGACCGGCGAGGCGTTGCTGCTGGTGCCGAGCTTCATGTGCTTGTGCTTGGCTGAGGCGCCGAACTCGGTTTTCCAGATTTGTTTCCCGTCGAGATCAAATGCCAGCGCGGTATCGACGCCTTCAGCGGGTGCGGTGAGAAAGATGCGGTCCTTCCACACCACCGGCGAAGAAGCTCCTTTCCCGGGGAGTGCGACTTTCCAGGCGACCTTGTCGGCACTCCATTTGGTCGGATAGTTTTCGCCGGCCCGGCTTCCATTGTGCGAGGGCCCTCGCCAAGAAGGCCAGTCCTCTGCCACAAGGGGGGACAGGGTGAAAAAAACAGGACGGCGGTGGTCAAGGCAAGGGCGGATTGGGATGGGCGCATAGCTGTTATTACCACAATCGCAGGCCTTGTCTTTCCGCTTTGTGCAAGACGGGAAGTTCGATGTGGTGAAGGGTGGGGAGGAGATGGCCTATCAAAGGCTTTTCTTGGAGAATGCGTGACCAGATCCTGATATTGCAGGAATTTACTTTTGGCGGGCCGGCCTTGAAGCCGCCTTTGGGCCGGAGCGGAGGGGGGTGAAACAGGGTGGGATAACTGGCTTGCAAGCAAGCCCGCTTCGGCTTCGTATTTCAATGAGTCATGAAAAACGCACTCACTGTACTTACCTCGGTATTGCTCCTCGCCCTCACAGGGCCCGCCCTCTTCGGGGACAAGGCCCAGAACGTGGCAAAGACCACCGAAACCACGAAGGGGAAAAAGAAAATCGTCTTCATGGCTGGTCACCGCAGCCACGGCTACGACGCACACGAACACCGGGCCGGCTGCATGCTCCTCGCCAAGCAGCTCAACAAGCACATGGGCGAAGCGGTCGAAGCCTCGGTCCACCTCGCCAAGGACTGGCCTGGAAATGTCGAGGTTCTCAAGGATGCCGATGCGATCGTCTTTTACTGCGACGGTGGCGGCGGCCATATGGCCAACCAACACCTCGACGGGTTGGACGTGAAGCTCAAGGACGGCTGCGGTCTCGCCTGTCTCCACTACGGAGTCGAAACACCCAAAGGAAAGTCCGGCGACAAGTTCCTGGAGTGGATTGGCGGCTATTTTGAAGGTAACTGGTCGGTCAACCCACACTGGGAGGCCGACTTCAAGGAACTCCCCAAGCACGCCATCACGCGCGGAGTGAAGCCCTTCAAAATTCGCGACGAGTGGTACTTCCACATGCGTTTCCAGAAGGACATGAAAGGTGTCACGCCGATCCTTTCCGCACATCCGCCCAAGAACACAATGAGTCGCGGTGACGGCCATCATTCGGGAAATCCTCATGTGCGCAAGGCCGTCGAGAATGGCGAGATCCAACACGTTGCTTGGGCATACGAGCGGCCCAACAGCGGCCGTGGCTTCGGTTTCACCGGTGGACACTTCCACCGCAACTGGGGACACGACGACTTCCGCAAGGTGGTTCTCAACGCCATCACGTGGTGCGCGAAGGCCGAAGTTCCCGAAGGAGGAGTGCCTTCCGACAAGATGACGGACGCCGACCTTGACGAAAATCAGGACTATGCGAAACGGAAGTAGTCCTCTCTCCCAGGACTTCACTGCAATGAAAAGGCCACCCGACTGCTACTGCGAACCCGCAAATCGGTTCGTGGCGCCCCGGCATCGAATGCCTCACAGGCCCCATTCCCACCCGTCCGGTTCCGGTTTACTCGAGGCAAGGGATGTGTCAGGATCATCGCATGGGGAATTTTTCATCGAGATCACTCGCCAGCCTTGTCAGCGGACTTTTGTCCCTCTGTGTGGGCAATCTGCTCGCGGACGATGCGGAGATCAAATCCGCGCTCACCCTGCACGCCTCATTCGACAACGGCATCGATGCCGATTTTTCCAAAGGGGACAAGAAGCTCTACACGTGGACGGATCGAAAAAAGAACGTCGCCAAGGCGGGTCTGCATACGGACGGCAAAAGTGTGATCGCGAAAGGCGCGGGCAAATTTGGCAGTGCGTTGGAGTTTAAAGCTGGCGACGCCCCATGGATCTTCTACCAGGGGAAGGAGAATCTTGTTTATAAAAACAAGAACTGGAGCGGCAGCGTTTCGCTTTGGTTGAAATGCGATCCGGTCGATGGGCTCGCGAAGGGTTTTTGCGATCCGGTCCAACTTACCACGCGCGCTTGGAACGACGCGGCCTTCTTTCTCGATTTTAACAAAGAGGGCTCGCCACGCGACTTCCGGCTTGGGGCCTATGCCGATCTCAAAGTGTGGAATCCGAAGAAGGCCGATGTTCCAGATTCAGAACGCCCGCTCCTGACTGCAAAGAATCCGGGATTCGGCAAGGACAAGTGGACGCACATTGTTTTCACCTGGGGAGGATTCAATAGTGGCAGCAAGAAAGCGGTCGCCATCCTCTACATCGACGGAAAACACAATGGCACCCTGACCGGTTGGAACCAGCAATTCACCTGGAGCGATTCGGAAACTTCGCGGCTACTGCTCGGGCTCCTCTATGTCGGATTGCTCGACGAGTTCTCGGTTTTTGATCGGGCTCTCACGCCTGACGAGGTGAAATCGATTTACGAACGTGACGGCGGAGTTGGGGCGCTTTTGAAGTGACCTCTGTTAGCCAAGAATCTCGCGCACGACGCGCGCCTCTGTTTCTTCGACCAACCGAATATCTCTCGGGCCGATGCGGAATTTCAGCTCCCGGTGATCGAGGCCAAACTGGTGCAGGATCGTCGCCAACCAGTCGTAGTGGTTGACGATGCCTTCGACTGCGTGGTGGGAGAACTCGTCGGTCGCACCGTGGACATAGCCGGCGCGGAAGCCACCCCCAGCCACCCACTGGCTGAAGCCATAGGTATTGTGGTCGCGGCCGACGTTGTCGCGGTTGCTGTTGCCACTGCGGAACTGGATCACCGGCAGGCGCCCCATCTCGCCGCCCCAGTGGACGATCGTGGAGTCGAGAAGGCCGCGCTGTTTAAGATCGCGCACCAGCGCGGCGGCCGGTTGATCGATCTCAGCGCAGCGCGCCGGGAGGGCAGATTTGATTGAGCCGTGGTGATCCCAGTTCTGTCCGTTGCAGAAGATCTGCACAAAGCGTACGCCACGTTCCACCAATCGCCGGGCGATCAGGCAACGTTTCCCATAGCTATCGGTGTGCTTCTCGCCGACGCCGTACATCTTCTTGATGGATTCGGGCTCGGTGGACAGATCGAAGGCTTCTTTCGCGGCTTCCTGCATGCGCGCTGCGAGTCCATAACTGGCGAGCCGTGCGGCGAGATCGTTTTCGCCCGGGTGTTCGGCAAGGTGTTGCTCGTTGAATTGCTCGAGCAGATCAAGCTGGGCGCACTGCACTTTGCCACGCAGGTGGGGCGGGGCGTCGAGGTTGAAGATCCTGGGCTCGGTCGGGCGCACGACCGTCCCTTGGTAGATCGCCGGCAGTTTTCCCTGACTCCAATTCTCGCTGCCTTCCTGCGGCAGTCCACGTGGATCCGTAAGTGCCACGTAGGCAGGCAAGTCTTGCGTCTCGCTGCCGAGCGCGTTCAGCAACCAGCTGCCGAGAACCGGCCGACCGTGCACCGGACTGCCAGTGGTGAGGGCGAAATTCGAAGGGACGTGGTTGTTCGATCCGGTGCGCATCGAACGGATCAGGGTGATGTCATCGGCGATGGTGCCGAGTTGCGGGAGCAATTCCGAGAGCTCCATTCCGCACTGGCCGCGGTGGTGGAATTTCGAGAGCGACCCCATGATCTCGCGGCTGGCCTGCGCCGCGTTGTCGAACTTCAAATCCCCATCGAAGCTCTGGCCGTTGCGTTTTACGAGCTCGGGCTTGGGGTCAAACAGATCGATCTGGCTCGGTCCGCCGAGCATGTACATCGAGATCATCGCGCGCGCCTGTGGCTCGTGTGGCGGCTGCTTCGGCAAGAGGTCGTGCATGCGGCGTTCGAGATCCGGCTTCTCGAGCGCAGTGTTCTTGCCGCCGGTTGCGGCGAGCAATCCGTCCTGCTTGAGCAGCCACGAAGCAGCGACAGCTCCCAGTCCATACGAGGACGTGCGTAGCAGGTTACGGCGGGTGAGGGAGCGAGGATCCATGGGGGAAATAGGTAAGGATTGTTGAGGGGCGAAAAAATTCCCGCCCAAGTTCGGCTAGTCGAGATAGAGGAAGCGGTTGGAGGCCAAGAGCACTTGGCTGAGTGCCGCGAGTGCGCGATGGGCAGCGTCGGCTTTCGGGTCCTGTTGGGCAAAGTGATCCCGTTGCGCCACCAGGAACTTCTCGCAGGTTTGCAACTCCTCAGGCGTTGCGGGTTTTGAGAAGAGCCTCAGGTAGAGCCGCGATAGCCGTTGCCCGTCAGTCCCCGGCTCCGCCATCAGGGATCGCGCCAGCGTTTCTGAGAAGCCGATCACCTCTTGGTCGTTCAGAAACCACAGCGCCTGAGTCGCGACGGTTGTGTTTCGACGCTGGTCGCAGTTCGGCACCATTTCGGGCTGATCGAAGGTCGCCAGCATGTTCGATGGCAAGCGGCGCTGGACTTCGACAAAAGTGCTGCGCCGGTTTTTGTTGCCGCCAATGACAGCTTTCCCCTCGCTATCGGCACTCACCGGGCTGGCCGGACCGCCGAGGGTCGCGTCGATTTGCCCGCTTACGTGGAGTAAGGCATCGCGGATCGCCTCCGCCTCGAGTCGCCGCAAATTGGCTCGTCCGAACAAGGTGTTTTCGGGATCGAGTTGATCCAGTTCCGGGCGGCGCAAGGATTGCTGCTGGTAGGTTTTAGAGAGCATAATCATGCGGTGCAGGCGCTTCTGATCCCAGCCGTGCTCGACAAAATCGTTCGCCAACCAATCGAGCAATTCCGGGTGCGATGGCTTCTCGCCTGCAATGCCAAAGTCGCCCGGAGTCGCGACGAGACCGCGGCCGAAGTGGTGCATCCACACGCGGTTCACGAACACGCGCGCCGTCAGCGGGTGCGTCCCGTCGGTCAAGCTCCGCGCATAGGCGAGTCTGCGACCCGTGGTCTTGTGCTCGGGATCATTGACGGGCATTGCCAACTCCGCGCGTTGGCGGCGCAGTACCATCAGTTCGGCAGGCTCCACCGCCTCGCGCGGGCTCTCGGGATTGCCACGGAAGAAAACCTTGCTCACAGGGACCTCACCTGCGGGCTCGGTCGTCGCCATCACCATGCGCAGCGGCGGCTTCCTGGCCCGGATCTGAGCCACCTTTTTCTTCTCCTCCTCGAACTTCCGGAACGCCGCCCCATCATACTCCACTAACAAACCGATAATGAAATCGACCGGCTTTACCATTGGGTAGAGATCGAGGAGTTGTTTCTGTTTCTCGTCGCGCTCGCCAGCCTTCTTCAAAACCGCCTCGCGTGTCGCCTCGCGGACCTTTTCCGGCACATCGGCGAGCTTCTTCTTCTGGATCTCCGCGCAGTGAGCACGCCGGCGTCCTTCAATTTCGTCTTCGACTGCTTTCGCCTCGGCCTCGATGCGCGCCCTCTCGGTATTCACTTCAACGGTGGTCATATCCACCAGTCGATTACCCGGCTGCTGCCAATTGTTCAGCGGGAACGCCGGGTCAAAGATCGCCCGGAAGCGGTAGTAATCGTCGATTCCGATCGGGTCGTATTTGTGATCATGACACTGCGCACAAGCGACGGTCACGCCCAAGAGACTCGAACTCACAACTTGGATCGCCGAGGCCACCGCGGTGTTGCGATCGGTGAGCGTGTTGCTCTTCTGGGTCGGGTCGGGAGCCATTCGTAAGAATCCGGTGGCGGTCAGCAGTTCAAGGTGGCGTGGATTGTTGATGTCACGCTCGCCTTCGATCATCTCGTCGCCCGCGAGCTGTTCGTGGATGAATTGGTCGATCGGTTTGTTTTGGTTGAAGGCATCGATGACATAGTCGCGGTAGCGCCACGCGTGTTCACGTTTCAGGTCGGAAAGCCCGAGCCCGTCCGATTCTGAAAACCCCGCTGTGTCGAGCCAATGCCGCGCCCAGCGGACGCCAAACTGCGGTGAGGCGAGGAGCCGGTCGACCAAGTGTGCGTAGGCTCCATCTTTGGAGTCGCTGACAAAGGCTGCCACTTCCTCTGGCGTTGGTGGCAAGCCAGTCAGATCGAAGGTCACGCGCCGGATCAGGGTCCGCCGGTCTGCGCTTGGCGAAAACCCGAGCCCTTTGGCCTGCAAGCCCGCGCCAATGAATCGATCGATTGATCCCTGGCGATCATCACCGTTTGGCACTTCAGGATTCGCCACCGGCTGGAACGCCCAGTGCTCAAGTTCCTCCAGAGTGAATCGTGCCTCCTCGACATTCTCCGGCTCCGCTCGCGCGGTTTGCGCGCCCTGTTCGATCCACTTGTGGATGAGCTGCTTGTCTTCCGCAGAGAGTTTCTTCTCGCCCTTTGGCATCTCGTCGGAGGCGATCTTTTCCCAGAGCAGGCTGGCCTCCACATCGCCCGGCTTCAATGCCGCACCCGATTTGCCGCCCCCTATCATCAGCCGAACCAGGCGCACGTCCAACTCACCCTTCTGCACCCCATCTTCTCCGTGGCAATGAAAACAGGAAGCCTTAAGAATCGGCCGCACGTCAGCCTCGAACTTGAGCGCCTCGACCGCGAGCGCCTGCGATGTCCAGCATGCCAGAACGGCGGCTGGAATTATTTGCGCAATGAATTTCATCTGGGACAAAAGGCAGTCTGTGAGGCGAGGTGTCGACCGGTTTAGGCACGATCCAATCTCAGTGATGGTACTCCTGATTTAGCAGGAATTTTCCTTTGGCGGGAGGGCTTTGAAGCCGCCTTTGGAACGGAGTGGAGCTGTCTCTTATACACATCTCCGAGCCCACG
>CAJXVQ010000318.1 GCA_913060685.1 uncultured Verrucomicrobiales bacterium | reverse complement strand
GAGATCAGCCTCGGTCTCGTGGGCTCGGAGATGTGTATAAGAGACAGGTGGATGGCAAGCCGGTCCTGCGGAGTCATTCCTTTAGTGGGAATGAAAGCAATAGTGTTTTCTTGAATCATGGCGGAGCGGACTTTGAAAATATCTCAGGTGTCAGCGGGTTGGATAGCTTGGCCGATGGTCGGGCCTTCGCCTTTTTCGATTTCGATCATGATGGCAAAAACGACATTATTTTGAGCAATACCAACGATCCTCAACTGCAGTTGTTTCACAACGAAATTAAGGGTGCGGGCGGATCGATTGGGGTCCGCCTTGTTGGGGGGAATCGCAATGCCACGCCCGGCGGGGGGTGGAGTTCACGCGACGCATACGGTGCGCATGTTCTTGTGGAAACCAATGGGAAGACGCTCCGCCGGGAACTACGCGGCGGGGATGGCTTCGCGGCTCAGAACAGCGACACCCTGACGATTGGAATTGGAAATTCGGCGATGGTGGACAAGGTCAGCGTTCTTTGGCCCTCCGGGAAGCGATCGGAAATCGAAACGGTGAAGGCTGGTTCTGTTCTTACGATTTTTGAAGATGCCGCTGAGTCTGCGCCCAAGGTGATTCGCCATGCTGCGGTGTCGATTCCAGACACGAAAACCCGGATCGCTTCGAGTGGGCAATTGGATCTACCCGTAGATAAAAAGTTGAACGTCCTGGTGACGCTGGCAAGCTGGTGTCCGGTATGCCTCGGTGAGGTAGCTCATCTCCGGCGTTTGTCTGAAAACGTTGGTGAGGGTGTTGGCTTTTATGCCTTCCCGATTGATCCCGATGACACTGAGGTGAAGCTGGCTGGGTTTCAGGAGAAGACCAATCCACCGTATACCATTCTGAATGATCCGGCCTCTTCACAAAGAGAGAAGGTGGAGAAGTTGATGGTGCAACACTTTGGAGAAATGCCTCTGCCCTCGACCTTCATTTTAGATGATCAGGGACGCGTGCTGCGGGCATTCAAGGGGACGCCTACTCTCTCGCAATTGCGCTTACTCAGTCAGTGAAATGAGCGTTGCGGAGTCCTTGGCGGTATGGGTGCTTTTTTTGCCAGAGGGCCAGCGGACAGAGAGGGATTCAAGTGTTTCATCTGCGGCGAGAGTGATGCGAAGGTCGCCTGAGTTTTGAGAGGAAAGTCCTTCGCCAAGAGCCTTTTGAAGGGCCCGAACTCCTTTGTTTGTGTGAATCATGATGAACGCTCCACAAGCATCACGGTTACTCTCGGTTCCTGTGAGTTTCAGTTTGATTTGGCGGCCTTGATGGCCTTGCTCGCTCATGCGATTTCTGAAGATGCGGAGTCGTGGGGCGTTCGCACTGGCGAGGGCAATGTCGAGCCAGCCATCATTGTCGTAGTCGAAGTGGGCAAAGGATCGGGCGTCCTCCTTGCAGTCGATCCCGCTGATGAGTGATTTGTCGGTAAATCCATTGGGGCCAGCCAGGAGAAGTCGATTTCGCTCGTTCCCGCTGAGGGAATTGCTTCTGAAGGCGGGGCCACCAATTTGGGTTTGTTCGACTCTCAGTTGGAAATTGAGAAGAGGAGAATTCCAATGTTCGGAATTTCGAAATTTTTGTGATTTGGTGGGGTCGGAGAGCACGACCGTGCTCCAGAAACAACTTCACAAATCAACCTCTGTCGCCACTTTTTTTGGAGCGGTGTAATAGCCGCCCGGAACATAAAGGTCGAGGAGTCCGTCGTTGTTGAAATCTGCGAATTGTCCTCCGAATGACCAGCCTGTTCGAGTTTCCGGGGCGTCGGATTTGGCAACCTGATGAAATTTTCCATCAACATTTCGATATAGGAAGTTGCCACGTGCCGCTACTTTGATGCGAGGATCGACATCGCCGACAAGGTTGATGATGCGGTTCCCTGCTTTGGAATACATGTTGGAGACGAAGAGATCGAGATCGCCATCATTGTCGTAGTCTCCAAAGGAAGCGCCCATGCCGAAAGCCATTTCTCCATCTGGAAAATGCTCGGTATAGGCATCGACGAAGATGGGGTCGGTGGCACCTTTGGGTGTGTCGTTTCGAAGGAAACTATCAGGGGAGAAGTCATTGCAAACGTAGAGGTCGGCGTCCCCATCCCCATCAACATCGGCCCAAGCGGGTTGATAGCTCTTTCGCCAGAGTTTTACCGCTTCCCCTCCGGCCCGTTCGAGTCGCCCGTCGCCTCGATTCATCAGGAGGATGTTTGGTCCGCCGCGATCATCGAAGTAGGGATGGGCATTTTTCGAGAGAAGGTCGAGTCGGGCCGCGTCTTCAGGAGGGAGATATCGTTCTTTCCAGATAGGCAGGACATCGGTTCCCGGCGTGTAAGTGGTGAGATAGACATCGAGAAGACCGTCGCGGTTCACGTCTGCCGCCGCCGCTGAAACAACGAAGAATTGTTCGCCGAGGTCGCAAAGTTTGTAGGTGACATTTTCAAAACGGCCATTGTTATTGCGGTAGTAGAGTGTGGGCTCGAGAGATCGACATAGGATGGCGTCGGGATCGCCATCATTATCGAAGTCGGCAAAGAGTGCCGAAGTGACGCAATTTCCGGAGGTGAGCCCTGATTCAATTGAAACGTCTTCGAACGTGCTGTTTCCAAGATTACGGAAGAGTTGGGGCGCCGTATAGCGGGCAGAGATGAAGAGGTCGTCGTGACCGTCCGAGTCATAGTCGACCACGCTCACGGAGGGGTATTGCAGGGCACTCTCCATGTCGGGGACGTCGGCATACTCACGCTTGGGCATGATGAGCTTTTTTTCAGCAAGTGCTTGCTCGGTGATTTCCTGATGCACGGAGCGTTGAGCTTCATCGCGGGCAAAGCCCGATGGAATGGCCCGCTTTGTGACATCCTCGAAAAGTGGAGCGGGAGACTCGATGAGGTGGAAATCAAGGGGGGTCCATTTGGATAACCCGGCCTGTCCGCTTGCATCAATTTTCCAGGTGAGTTTTTGTTTCGTTTGGATGCCGGTGAGAGCTCCCGAGGCGGATTGGTAGAGGCCTTCAAATTTGGTCGTTGTGACAAAATGTGAATCTTCGAAATCTCCGGACAGGACCCCAAATGAGCCATTGAGCCATTTGCCTCCGGGTTTGGGAATCTCGCCCCACTCTTCGGGAAGGATGACTTCCTTTTCGGTGATGATCTTGGTTGCGAGTGCCTTAAGTTCCGGAGTGAGTTTTTGAATGGTCTCCTCACATTGAACCACTTTTCTTGCGATGTCATCCGGTGATGCCACGAGTTTGGTTTGATTTTCTTGGGGCGGGTCCGGAGTGGGCTCGCTTTTACATGAGCAAAGAATGAGGGCTGCAAAAAGGAGAGCTTTCATAGTGGGAAGATTTAGCGTTAGCGCGCGGAAAGTTCCTGTCGGTATTTGGCCGGAGTGACTCCTGTCTGTGTTTTGAATGTTTTGGCGAAGTGCTGTCGGCTGCCGAAGCCCGAGAGTTCGGCGACGGCATCGATGGTGTATTCCGGATTTTTGAGGAGGCGCTTGGCAATGGTCATGCGGGCTTCGAGGATGGAGGAGTGGATGGTGCGGCCGGTGACCTGGCGAAACCGGCGTTGAAGTTCGCGACGGGAGAAGGGGACGGAGGAGACGACGTCATCGACACCAATCGGGCTACCGGCGTTGCGATTGATAAAGCGGGCGGCGCGGGCGATGAGGGGATCGCTGATGGCGAGTTCGCCGGAAGAACCGCGGACAACGAGGCGGCTGGGGGGAACGAGGATCGTGTCAGACTTTTGTGGGATGCCTTCGAGGAGATCGTTGAGGAGACGGGCGGCGCGGTAGCCGATTTCGAAGTGGGCGGCGTCGATGCTGGAAAGAGTGGGGTTGCAGACATTGCAAGCGACGGTGTCATTGTTCACTCCAACGACGGCGAGTGCTTCGGGGTTGGTGATGCCAAGGCGGGCGCAGGCGTTGAGGAGGAGGGGGGCGATGTGGTCGCAGGACACAAAGAGGCCAAGGGGAAGGGTGAGGGTTTTAAGCCATTCTTCAATGCGTTTGGCATCACGTTGGTCGTGCTCCTGATGTGATTTGGAGACGGTGAATGAGGAAGTTTTCACGCCGAGTTTTTCGGCTTCCCGGGTGAAGCTTTTTCCGCGTTGGTCCGACCAACGGGTGTCGTTGATGCCGCAGAAGGCGAAGCGTCGGAAGCCTTGTTCGCTGAGGTGGCGGAGGGCGACTTTGGCGATGGCGTTGTCATCGGTGTGGACAAGAGGGAGGGAGCGATCGTCGTGATCGCCGAGGATGTCCACAACGGGGATGCCTTGGGAAATGAGTTCGTGTGCGCGCTCGCGTCCGGCTTCATCGTAGATGCGGGTAATGACACCATCGATCTGGCGATCGGGTGAAAGGGGCTCGATATGGGACGGGCCCGAAATACTTCCATGGAGGGCCCAGTTGCCGGCGTTGTGATGGAGGTCCCAGCGGTGGATTTCGCCGGAAAATTTGGCGATGCCCCGGAGCATGTCCCGGCCAGGAGCGATGGCGGTTTCGATCTCCAGAAGGATGCGCTGACGATGTTGTCTTTTGGGGTCGTCCATGGAGAGAGGGAAGCGGCGGGGATGTAGATGATGTGTATTGTGCCAGATCGAATTGGGAGGAGAGACTTTATCACTTGGTTTGAGGTGGCTTGGAAAGGCCTAAATTGAGGGCTTTTTTCCAGAATGGCTCTTTTTGAGTGCTTGGGGCGACGAGGTGAATCTTGGGGAAGGAGGAGTTTGACGGGTGGTTTTGCGCCAATTTTATCTGACGGTGCGCAAGAGTTTTAGGCGATGAAAATACCACTCAGTTTGAACCCCGTTCCTTTGGCCCTTGGGCATTCTATGCGCGTTACGCGCGCTGATCTGATTGAGGTGAAGGCGTGGCAATTCACAACCGAGCATCCCGGCGGGGAGTGGTGGCTGCGGAAGTTTGTTGTCCTGGTATGGGATGAGATACTCCGGAAGCCGGTCCCATATTCCTCAGGAAAGGATGCCTTTGACGACTTTGGCGGGGTTGACTCCGGTGAGTTTTTGGTCGAGGCCCATGAAGGGGAAGGTGAGGCGGTCGTGGTCGATTCCCAGCTGGTGAAGAATGGTGGCGTTAAAATCGCGGACACGGACTTCGTTTTCGAGGACATTGTAGCAGTAGTCATCGGTTTGACCATATGTCAGACCGCCTTTGACTCCGCCCCCAGCCATCCAGGTGGAGAAGCATTTAGGGTGGTGGTCGCGGCCGTATTGGTCGGGCTTTAGATTGCCCTGGCCGTAGGTGGTGCGACCAAATTCTCCAGCAAAGACCACGAGAGTTTCATCGAGCATACCGCGCTGTTTGAGATCTTTGAGAAGACCGGCACAGGCTTGGTCGACGTCGTAGGCTTGGCCGCGGATTTTCTTGGGGAGTGTCGAGTGGTGATCCCAGCCCCGGTGGAAGAGTTGGATGAAGCGGACGCCACGTTCGGCCATGCGTCGTGCGAGGAGGCAGTTGCGAGCGAAGGAGCCGGATTTCTTCATTTCAGGTCCGTAGAGTTTTTCGTTCTGAGCTTCGTTCTCTCCGGAGAGGTCGGTGAGCTCGGGCACGGAAGCCTGCATGCGGAAAGCCATTTCCTGCTGGGCGATGGTGGTTTGGATTTCCGGGTCGCCCACTTTGGCCAATTGCTCCTCGTTGAGTTTGGTCACGAGGTCGAGCATCTTGTGGCGTGTTTTACGGGTGACGCCCTTGGGATTGGAAAGGAAGAGGACGGGATCGCCAGAGGGTTGGAAGGGGACGCCTTGATGTTTGGATGGGAGGAAGCCGGAACCCCAGAGCCTGGAGTAGAGGCCTTGGACATTTCCCATTCCTCCGGTCCAGAAGGCGGAGTTAAGAACGATGAAGTCGGGCAGGTTTTCGTTGATGCGACCCAGTCCGTAGGAAAGCCAGGCTCCCATCGAGGCTTTGCCGGGAATTTCGGTGCCGGTGCAGAAGAGGGTCTTGCCGGGATCGTGATTGATCGCGGTGGTGGAGGTCGATTTGATGAGTGCGAGATCATCGGCGACGGAGCCGAGATGTGGAAGGAGCTCGGAGAGCCACATTCCGCCTTTTCCATGTTGGTTGAACTTGAACATGGAGGGCGCAACGAGCTTGGCTTTGCCCTTGGTCATGGCAGTGACTCGTTGACCTTTGTGAATGGACTCGGGGAGCTCTTCTTTGAAGCGTTTGTGGAGCTCGGGCTTGTAGTCGAAGAGATCGAGCTGGGAAGGAGCGCCACCCATGAAGAGGAAGATGACGCGCTTGGCGGGAGACTTTGGGAGGCGGTAGCCGTGCAAGCCGACGTCGGCTTGGGCCGCCAGGTTCCCAAGGACGGTGGTGCCGAGGCCCATGCCCGTAGTGTTCAGAAATTGGCGACGAGTTTGTTGATCAAACATGGCAAAAAGTTGGTTGGCGAATTACTCGCGGTTTTTGAAGGAGTCTTGGTTGAGGAGGGTGTTGACGATCATGGTCCAGGCAAATTGGTCGTCGTGATCGTCTTTGAAGGAAGCGAGGCCGGCCTTGAGATGTTTCAGGGTCTCATCACTCGGCTTATGCGCGGTGATCGTTTCGTGAAGGAGAGTGAGTTTTTCGTCCTCGGTTCCCGGGAGAGCGAGGACTTCTTTGGCCTTGTGTGCGGCAGCGTTGAAATACTCGGTTTCGTTCATGAGCATGAGGGCCTGAAGAGGAGTGTTGGTGCGTTCGCGGCGGGCGATGCAAGCGTCACGGGAGGGGGCATCGAAGATGGTCATTTGCGGCGGAGCGAGGCCGCGTTTCCAGAAGGTATAGATACTGCGGCGTTTGGTGTCGGCTCCGGAAGCGGGTTCGAACTTGTTGGGGAATGAACTGGGGAGAGCGACCATTTTCCAGAGCCCGTCAGGTTGTGGTGTTTTGACGCTCCGACCGCCCATGTTGGTATCGAGGAGTCCGGTGACGGCCAAGAGCTGATCGCGGATGACTTCGGAGTCGAGGCGGGTGCGGGAGCCACGAGCGAGGAGGAGGTTCCCGGGGTCGGTTTCGAAGTCGACCGAAGTGGCGGCTGATGATTGTTGGTAGGTCTGTGAAAGGACGATGTCCTTGATGAGTTTTTTGACGTCCCAGCCGGAGTTGATGAAATTGAGGGTGAGGTGGTCGAGGAGTTTGGGATGGCTGGGCCACATGCCCTGGGCGCCAAAGTCTTCGGATGTTTTGACGAGGCCGGTGCCGAAGAATTGCTGCCAGAAGCGATTGACTGCGACGCGGGCGGTGAGGGGGTTTTCTTTTTCGACAAGCCAGTTGGCGAGGTCCATGCGAGAGGGGACTTCTCCGGCTTTCTTGAGGGGTGGGAGAAAGTGCGGGGTGTCGCGGGTGACTTCGTCGCCGAATTGGTCGTAGTTGCCACGGACCCGGATGTGGGTCTTTTTGGGCTCGGCGCGCTCGCGCATGACCATGGCTCCACGGACTTGGTGGAGGTAGTTGGAACGTTGCTTTTTTGCCTTTGTTAGTGATGCTTCGGCTTCTTTAACCTTCTGTTGAGCAATTTTCGAAGTGTCTTCGGTGAAGCCAGGTTTGCCCTTTCTGTGATCGATTACTTGGAAAGCCTCGGTGGTGGCGAAAACCCATTTTTGAGCGTCTTCGATCATCTTGTCGATCTTAGCGAGTTCTGCTGTCTGTTCCATTGTCGGGAGATCGAGGTAGGGTGGCTGGAGACCTCGGTAGAAGTCGGGGCCGCCACGGCCGCCGGTTTCGGGGTTGCCGTCGAAGTTGTTGAAGAAGGCATACATCTGGTAGAAGTCCTTCTGGGTGATGGGATCGTATTTGCTGTCTCTTATACACATCTGACGCTGCCGACGATCTACTCTGTGTAGA
>CAJXVQ010000317.1 GCA_913060685.1 uncultured Verrucomicrobiales bacterium | reverse complement strand
GAGATCAGCCTCGGTCTCGTGGGCTCGGAGATGTGTATAAGAGACAGTTATTGTCGAGGCCGCCTTCTTCGATGAGGTTTTCGAGGTAGCCTGAAATGATGGAAAGCGGGGTCCGTAATTCGTGGGACGCATTGGCCACGAAATCCTGTCTGACTTGGTCGGCATGGACGCTGGCAGTGATGTCTCTCATCATGAGTTGAATTTCGAGGTTATCGCTTTGGAGGGAGATTGGACGAAGGTCGACTTCCCAGTGGGAATTCTTTTCACCGGTCTGTGAAGAGAATGTCGAGTGCGGAGGGAGACAAAGAATCTCGCGATGCGGCCCGGGTGACTCGAGAGTTTTCGTGATGAGTTCAACGATTGAGGCGTCGAGGAAAGTTTGGCGGATACTGCGGTTGAGAATGTCCCGGGTTTCGAAAATTTCGCGAGCGTGTCGGTTGAGGCGGATGAGGAGTCCTTTCTCGTTGATTGAGAAAAATGGGTAGGGCAGGGCATCGAGGAGGTGCTGGATTTCGCGATCGTGGGCCTTTGCTAGCTTCTGGTCTCTGGTGGTTGCTTCCCGTTTAAGACGAGACAGTTCGCCGACCGAATCTCGCAGTCTGCGCTGAGTGCGAAGAAGGAGATATCCGAGGATGAGGGCACAACTAAAAGCAAGGTAGATCATTCGATTTCACGGACGCGATACCCGACTCCGCGCACGGTTTCAATCAGGGAGCTGTCCTCTCCAAGTTTTTGGCGGAGCCGCTTCATGTGGGTATCAAGGGTCCGACTATGGACATCGTCACTGTAGCCCCAGACGACCTTGAGGAGATCATTGCGGTCCTGAGGTTGTCCGGCTCGCTGGCAGAGGAAGAGCAGGAGCTTGAACTCGGTGGAAGTCAGGGCGATGGGTTCCTCGTTGAGGTAGAACGTGAGGTTGTTTTTATCGAAACGGAAAGGACCGAAGGAGAAGATAACCGAGCCGGGGGTGGATCGGTTTCGCTTAATGATGGCCTTGACTCTCAAGATAAGTTCCTTTGGACTAAAGGGCTTGGTGAGGTAATCATCGGCGCCCATTTCCAGACCTCTGATCCGATCATCGATTTGACTCTTTGCGGTCAACATGAGCACCGGGATGGCGTGGGCGCGGGGGTCCCTCTGCATTTCCTTGAGGACTTGATAGCCATCCAAGCCGGGAAGCATGAGGTCCAAGACGACAAGATCAGGTTGATCCTTGAGGATTCTCTCGAGTCCTTCACGCCCGTCGTGAACCATGTCTACTCTGTAGCCGGCTCTCTCGAGGTTGAAGGAAATGAGGTTTGCGATGTCGACTTCATCCTCGACGATCAAAATATGTTCCATGGTCTGGTGTGAATTAAGCTCATTAAATCTGCAGGAGAGACCTTCCTAGGGTGACGTTTCTGTCACGGTTGGCAGCCGCTGTATGATCTGAGAATCCCGAGGTTTGTAATAAACCGACTTTCTTCCGTGTAAAGTGATACGAATCCGTCAAAATGTCCACCACATGAGCGCAGCCGCAGATCAAAAGAAAGATACCCGAGCGGGAAATTACTTTATCTCGAACTACCCCCCTTTTTCCTTTTGGTCGGATGACCAGAACGATCAGGTTGAGGAAGTTTACAATCAGCCCTCGAAGGAGGGTGTCCCGTTGGGACTTTACCACCACATTCCTTTTTGCCGGAAGAGGTGCCATTTTTGCTACTTCCGGGTTTACACCGATAAGAGCGCCGACGACATTAAGAGCTACCTCGATTCAACGGTGACCGAGTTGGAGATGATGGCTCGTAAGCCCTTGATCGAAGGGCGTAAACCACATTTTGTCTACTTTGGAGGAGGAACGCCTTCTTATCTGTCATCCAAGCAATTGGTGAATTTGACGGACCGCATGAAGGCGATTTTGCCCTGGGATGCGGCCGAGGAGGTGGCCTTTGAATGTGAGCCGGGAACGCTCAATGCCGGAAAGCTTGCTGCAATCAAGGATATTGGGGTGACCCGTCTCAGTCTGGGGATTGAGAACTTCGATGATCATATCCTGGAAATCAACGGGAGGGCCCACCGCTCCAAGGAGGTGGGACGAGCCTATGAACGTGCGCAAGCCGAGGGGTTTGACCAGATCAACATCGACCTCATCGCCGGGATGATCGAGGAGACCGAGGAGAACTGGCAGCGAAACATCGAGAAGACCATCGAGCTGGCACCGGATAGCGTGACGATTTACCAGATGGAGATTCCCTACAACACCACGATTTATCGTGAGATGAAGGACACCGGGAAACTGATCGCTCCTGTGGCTGATTGGCAAACGAAACGCCGTTGGGTGAAGGAGGCTTTCGCTGCTTTGGAGAGCGCGGGCTACACTGTTGGTTCCGGATATACCGCGGTCAAGGATCCTGAAAAAGCCAAGTTTATCTACCGGGATTCACTCTGGGGTGGCGCTGATCTCCTGGGGCTCGGGGTGGCTTCGTTCTCCCACGCAGCGGGAGTTCATTACCAGAATTTCACCGAGATCGATGACTATGTGGCCGCGATTGACGCGGGCAGGATGCCGACCAAGCGGAGTTTCCGGACGACCAAGGAACAGCGGATGATTCGTGAGTTTATTCTCCGGATGAAGCTGGGCCGCGTGGACGCGAGTGTCATTGATGCCAAGTATGGCGTCGATGTTTTGAGCCGGTGGGAAAGTGAGCTTAATGAGTTGAAGGAAGAAGGCCTTCTCAATGTGGAAGGTCAGGAAATCGTTCTTGAGAGAGACGGATTGCTTTGCGTCGACAATATCCTGCATGACTTTTTCCTTCCGGAGCATCGGACCGACAAACTGGTGTAATTGATGGCCAGAACCGACGAAATTCAGGACCTTTTGGTCTGCGATCTCCTTCGTGGTCTTGAATTTACGTGGGTGGATCGCGAAGGAGTGGAGCTGCCCTACCGGGAGTTGTTGTGTCACGATCACGACATGACTTCGACGCTCTCCGGATTTCATGGCGGTGAGGTTGTGCTCAAAATTTTTGAGGAAAGGGAAGATCCCAACTGCTATATGCGGGAGGTCCTTTTGAAGGTCGGCGAAAAGCCGGTGGAATACGGGGTGATTCGTATTTTTCTCGAGAACTTTCCTGAGGAACTGCACTCCTTGATTGTGGCAGGGAAGCAACCGCTGGGAGCGATTTTGAATGAAAGTGGATTGATTTACTCCAGCAGGCCGGGAGGGTTTCTGAAAATTCCCGGTGAGACCTTTGAACCTGATTTTTTTCCTCCTACTGGTGGCGGATTTCTCTTTGGGCGTTACAATGAGCTGATTGGGGAGGATCAAGAGATCCTGGCCCGCATCATCGAAATTCTACCACGAGAAAAACCATGATCTCAAATCTATCCTACGACTGCGACGTTCTCATCATTGGCGCCGGCCCTGCCGGAACGACGGCTGCCACCATTCTGGCAGGAGAGAAGGGGCGCAAAGTCATCGTGCTCGAGAAGGAACACTTCCCGAGATACCATGTCGGTGAGTCCTTGATTCCCCACTGTTGGGATACCCTTGATCGATTGGGAATGACGGAGCGGCTTGATGCCAAGGGCTTTCAGTCGAAGCAGAGCGTCCAGTTTGTGAGTGAGGAAGGTGAACTTTCCACGCCTTTTTACTTCTCCAAACACACCGATCACCCGCGGGCCAAAACCTGGCAGGTTGATCGTGAGACCTTCGATACCATGATGATGGAACGCGCCCGGGAAGCTGGCGCGGAAGTTCGTGAGGGGGTGAAAGTGATTGAATTTTTGGAGCAGGACGACGTGATTGTCGGAGTGTTGGCCGAGGATGAATCCGGCAGGCGATTTGAGCTTCGCGCTCCGATCACGATGGATGCCTCGGGCCGTGATGCTCTTTTTCAGCGGAAGAAGAAGTGGCGGAAGCGTGATCCGAAACTCAACAAGATCGCAATTTGGACCCTCTACAAGGGTGCCAAGCGGGATCCGGGTGTCGATGAAGGTGCGACGACCATCGCCTACGTGAAGGAGAAAGGGTGGTTTTGGAACATTCCGCTCAAGGATGATATTGTGAGCACCGGAATCGTGGCCGAGCGGGATTATCTTTATCGGGACGGACGGGATCTTGCCGGGATTTATGAGCGTGAGATCAAGGAGAACAAATGGATTCAGGAGCACCTTTCCGAGGGGGAACAATTTGGTCAATATTGGGTCACCGGCGAGTATTCTTATCGAGCTGAAAATTGTGCCACTGATGGTCTTGTTTTGATTGGGGATGCCTTTGCCTTTCTTGATCCGGTCTTTTCGTCAGGTGTTTATTTGGCCCTCACGACGGGGTCAATCTCGGCAGATGCCGTCGACAAGGCTTTGGATCTCGGTGACACCAGCGGCGAGCAGTTTCGCGAGTATGGCGAGCGGGTGTGCAAGGGTATTGAATGGATGCGCAAGCTGGTCTATGCCTTCTACGATGATGATTTCAGTTTTAAGGATGTCGTGATGAAGTATGCCGACGTCCGGCGCGATCTGACGGACTGCTTAATTGGCGATCTCATGGACAAGGATTATTCGGATCTCTTTGATCGGGTGAGTGAGTTTGCAGATCTCCCGTCTGATTTGCCTCATGGAAAAACCGTGCAACGCGGAGCCCCGGCCTGATTTTGAAAATTACGATCCTCACCGCTGGAACCGGCAGTTATTACTGCGGGGCTTGCATGCGCGACAATGCGCTGGCGAAGGAGTTGATCGCGATGGGGCATGAGGCGCATCTTGTCCCGATGTATTTGCCGCTGCAACTGGACGAGGTTCGTGTTGATGAAGCCACGCCCGTCTTTTTTGGTGGCATCAATGTTTACCTGCAGCAGAAATATGAGATTTTTCGGAGACTTCCGAGATGGATGGACCGGATTTTTAATGGCCGTGGTCTTTTAAGATCGGTTGCAAAGCGCAGTCATCTGACTTCGGCAGGGGAACAGGGAGAGATGACCTGCTCGATGCTCCGGCTTGAGGAAAGTCACCTGGGGAAGGAAGTCGACAAACTGGTCGAGTGGCTGGAGCGCGATGGCAGGCCGGATGTGATTGTGCTCTCGAATGCGCTTCTTGCGGGCTTGATCCGTGAGTTGAAGGAGAGACTGCAGGTGCCGGTGGTGTGCACGTTTCAGGGCGAGGATTCTTTTCTGGATGGTCTTCCGGATCCGTGGCGCGACGATGCCTGGGAGGAAATGGGGAGGAGAGTGTGTGATGCCGATGCCCTTGTTTCGCCAAGTCGGTTCTATGCTGGAATGATGGAGGAGCGGCTTGGGCTGGCGGCTGGCGAGATTGAGGTGGTTCCAAATGGAATCGATCTTTCCGGATATGAAGTTGAAACCGGAGGGGACCGGATTGGATATCTCGCGAGAATGTGCCATGGCAAGGGCCTGGGGCTCTTGGTTGGGGCTTTCATTAAGCTGAATGATCGGTCTCTGAAATTGGCGGTGGCTGGGACGATGGGCGGGGGCGACGATGTTTATGTGGCTGGTCTCAAAGCGAAACTGGACAAGGCGGGGCTGGGTGAGTGTGTGGAATGGTTCCCCGATTTGGACCGGGCCGGCAAAGTGAAATTTTTACAGAGCCTGGCAGTGTTTTCGGTCCCCGTGACCTATCCCGAGGCGTTTGGTCTTTATTTGATCGAGGCGATGGCCTGTGGGATTCCGGTGGTGATGCCGGATGCCTCGGCATTTCCCGAAATTGTGGCCTCAGCGGGTTGCGGGGTGTTGGTTGAGTCGGGTTCGACAGAAAAACTTGCAGAAGCGATTCGCGGAGTACTCGATGATCCGGCCCGTCGCGAGATGGGAGAAAAAGGTCGGCGGGCTGTCGAAGATCGCTATCATGTCGGAGCAATGGCAGCAGGCTTTGAGAAGATTTTTGGAAAGGTGGTCTCGCAATGAGTGAACCTTTTGAATGGTCACGTCTGGTTGAGTTTTACGAAACCGACCTGGCGGGCATCACCCATTTTTCAAATTTCTATCGATGGATGGAGTCGGCCGAGCATGCCTTCCTTCGTGAGCGTGGAGTGGCCTTGCATGAAGGGGGAATCGGGTGGCCGAGGGTGAATGCCAGTGCCGATTTCAAAAAGCCGATCAAGTTTGGAGACATGATCCGGGTCCGGGTTTCCATTGCCGAATTGCGGACCCGATCGGTTCGTTATACTTTTGAATTCCGGGTGAATGATACGGATGACATTCACGCGACGGGAGAAATGATCTCGGTCTGTGTCGATTTGGCGACGATGAAGGCGATTGAGATTCCGTCTGAGATCCGGGAGTGTTTGGCATGAATTGTTCCGCATTCGAATTTCGCGGTGGCCAGAGTAGAAAGTTCGGCGATACTGGCTCCAGCTGAGAAAATCATGGCGGCAAATAAAAATATGAATTGGTTAGGGTTTGCATTGATGACGGTGGCCTTTTGGGGCCTTTACGGAGTGTTTCTTCACAAGGGATCGATGGCGATGAAGGATCCGGAGTTTGGCCGTTACAAGGCCTTCCTGGTCGTGGGTATCGCCTATTTCTTGGTTGCCGTTTTGGCACCCCTCATTCTCCTGAAAGTTTCCGGATCGAATCTGAAGTTCACTGGTCAGGGCTTTAAGTGGTCTTTGATCGCCGGTGTGGTTGGTGCCGTGGGTGCCTTGGGTGTCCTCCTGGCCTTCGGCAAGGGCGGTCACCCTTCAGCGGTGATGTCGATCATCTTTGCAGGTGCACCGATTGTGAATTCGGTGGTGGCGTTGTGGATGCATCCACCTGATGGCGGGGTATCCGGGATTCGGTGGCAGTTCTTTGCCGGAATCGTGCTGGCGGCGATTGGGGGATATATGGTGGTTAAGTTTAAACCTGATCCTCCCAAGAAGCCTGCCGTGGTCAAAAGTGCCGAAAGCTAGCGCGCTTTGGGATACCGGGGGCCGCCGCCTCCATAGGTCGGGACCGCGAAGTCGAACGCCGGGCCTCCGTGCCTTGGATCGCCGGAGGCTGTGAGTTCGGAGGTCAGCAAAGTCGCGTATTTTTTGGTAAGTTCGGGGAGTTTTGTTGCGACGTTGACAAGCTGATGGGGATCGTTGGAGAGATCGTAAAGCTCATCAGTCGGCCGCTTTGAAAAGCTCCACTGGTAGTATTTTGAATCGGGGCCGAGTTCGGCGATGACCGACTTGGTCGGGCCGTTGTCCGTGTCGCCATACCAGGTGTTTTTAATGGTAGCCTTCTGCCAAAGGGGAGTGCCATTTGGCCAAAGCTCGGGCGAGTAGTTACGGATGTAGAGATACCGGTGGTCGCGGTAGGCACGAGACGGGTATCCCTCCATGCTGGGCGACTCCTGGCTGGGGACATGTCTTTCCTTCCCCGTGAGGATATATTTGCGGAGTGATCCTTTTCCGGTGAGAGCCGGGAGAAGACTCCGGCCGGTCATGGCGGCAGGTGCGGTGAGTCCGGCGGCCTGGAGGAAGGTCGGGGCGAGATCGGTGAGCGAGACGAAGTCTTTGAAGCTCTGGCCTGCTTTGATTTTTTGACCCCAGCGGATGGCGAGGGGAACTTTGGTTCCGGAGTCGTAGAGATTGGATTTACAGCGAGGAAAAGGCATCCCGTGGTCTCCGGTGACGACGATGATGGTGTTCTCAAGCTCGCCGATTTTTTCAAGATGAGCCACAGCTTTGGCCACATCGGAATCGAATCTTTGGACTTCAAAATAGTAATCGGCAACGTCGCCACGGACTTCGGCGTTGTCGGGAAAGAAGGGGAAGAGGTTGATCTTCGAGAGATCCATTCCCGATTTCCTACCCGAGTCTTTTTTGTAGCCCCGATGCGGATCGGAAGCTGTCTCTTATACACATCTGACGCTGCCGACGATCTACTCTGTGTAGAT
>CAJXVQ010000316.1 GCA_913060685.1 uncultured Verrucomicrobiales bacterium | reverse complement strand
GAGATCAGCCTCGGTCTCGTGGGCTCGGAGATGTGTATAAGAGACAGGGCTGAAAGACGCCGTCGTCACCGGCAAGCTTGAAATTGACGGACACCCCGCAATCGCCGCCGTGATGGACTTTAAGTTCTTCGCCGGTTCCATGGGTTCCGTCGTGGGCGAAAAAATCACCCGCGCCATCGAGCAAGCCACTGCCGAGAAGCGAGCCATTCTTATCTTTTCGTCGTCATCCGGCGCACGCATGCAAGAGGGCATGCTCTCCCTCATGCAGATGGCTAAAACCTGCGGAGCCCTCGCCCTCCACTCCGAGGCCAAGCTTCCCTACATCTCTATTTTCACTCACCCGACCACCGGGGGAGTCACCGCTTCCTTCGCCACCATTGGCGACATCAATATCGCCGAACCAAAATGCATGATCGGCTTCGCCGGCCCCCGCGTGGTGAAGGAAACAACCCATCAGGATCTTCCTCCCGGTTTCCAGACGGCCGAATTCATGCTCGAGCACGGACTCATTGACGCCATTGTCCCGCGACGCGATCTCCGAAGAAAACTTGCTAGTTTATTGAACTACACCATGCCGCAGAAGTAGACCCTACCTCTTCGCAAGCACTCTGGGGAGACTGGTATTCCCGTAGCGATTGACCGCACTGATCGCGATCGCATCCGGTGACCCTCTCAAGATAATCTTGGTCCCTGCGGTGACCGTGCTCAACTGCCAGTTCCGGCCGACCCGGACTTGTACGGCATACTTCTGACACCCTGGAACGGCACTCCAAACGACGTTCACATTTCCTTTCGATCCGGCGGCCACGGCGTTCGGAGTCTTGGGCAGTTTTCGATTCACCCATGGCATCGGCGGCACCAGCGAAGGCTCCCGGTAAAAACTCTTCGCAAGTTCATTTGCAATTTTACCCCGGTTCTCCATCAGCGACCTCATACTCCAGAAAACGTGCCCTACGTAGTTTTTTCCCACCGTTCGGGTGAGCGAAACCTGGTTGAGAATTTCACTTGTGGGTCGCCCCGGGTCGTCGCTTGAATTGATCCGGGAGACCGCCAGGCCAGGCCAAACCGGACGAGTCCCCTGCGACCGCCACCACGCCAGCAAACGGCTAAAACTCTGAGGACTTTTAATCCGCCAGTAAAGTTGCGGTGAGAGGTAATCACACCAGCCCTCTTTCAACCACTTCCGTGAATCTGCCGACAAATGGTGATAGGCATCAATCGAAGCCGTCGTTCCCGCGGGGACTCCCGGACGCCAAATCCCGAAAGGACTAATCCCAACTCTGACCCACGGCTTCTTGGCCTTCACCGAAGCATACATCGATTTGACAAACCCATCGGTAACGACACGCCGGGCCGCGGGAGTTTTGCCATCCGGAAAAACCTGCTTGGCCCGCCCCTGCGAATCGACATCAGGATAGGGATAGAAATAATCGTCGATGTGAACCCCATCAATGTCATAACGCTTCACCACGTCCATGATCACCGCCAGTGCCCGCTTCCGAGTGAACGAACTGGAGGGGTCCATCCATTTGTAGGTCTTAAAATTCCTGATGATCTCGGGATTGGTCCGCACCACGTGATTACTGGCGGTGGGGATTTTGGCACTCGGCAGTGCCCGGAAGGGATTGAACCAGGCATGGACTTCAATCCCCCTCGCATGCGCCTGCTGAATGCAATAAGCGAGCGGATCGTATCCCGGGGACTTCCCTTGAGACCCGCTGATCCAGTGACTCCACGGCTCGTAGCGTGATTGGTAAACGGCATCAGCATTGGGCCGTACCTGAAAAATGATGGCATTCATTTTCAGAGAAGCCGCCCGATCCAGAATTGCGAGCAACTCCGCCCTTTGGCTATTCGAGGCAAGCCCCTTCCGCGATGGCCAGTCAATATTGTAGACACATGCGACCCAGGCCGCCCGGAACTCACGCTGAACCATGGGAGCAACTTCCTTGCTTGGTGCATACTTCTGGGCAAACGACAATCCGACCAAAAGGTAGCTGAGGAATAAAACACGAATCATTTGCCAAGGATCGTCAACCAGTGACTCAAAATCTCAAGGCAATTTCATCGGCCCCATTAGTCGTTGAATTCCAACCTCACCTTCCCCATCTGCAGGAAGCCCCCGGAAATAACTCGAGCAACTGAGAGGAATCACCTGCGCTCCCGACGTTGATCTGATTCCATGAGAGTCAGGCAGAATCCAGAATCTCTCGGATCACCCTTCCGTGCACGTCGGTGAGGCGGCGCTCGATGCCATTGTGATAATAGCTCAGTCGCTCGTGATCGAGACCAAGGATATGCAAAATCGTGGCGTAAAAATCATAGACAGTCGTCACCCCCTCCACCGCCTTGTAGCTAAATTCATCGGTCGCCCCGTAGGAGAACGGGGCCTTCACACCGGCCCCCGCCAGCCAGGCGGTGAAGCCGCTGGGATTGTGATCCCGACCACTCGCTCCTTTCTGAAAGGTCGGCATCCGGCCGAATTCGGAACAAAAGACCACCAGAGTGTCTTCCAGCAAACCACGAGCCTTAAGATCCTTCAAGAGAGCTGCAGTGGGCTGATCAAGAACCGGCCCGTGAATGTCATACTGCTCCTTGATCTTCTTATGGCCGTCCCAGTTACTCACTCCTTCGCCACCGGTCTGGTAAGCGCCATTGAACAGCTGCACGAAACGTACGCCACGCTCGATGAGACGCCGTGCCAAAATGCAGTTGCGTCCATACGCGGCACGGAGGTCCAGGATCTTGTTCCCGGAATCGTCGGCCCCGTAGTCCCGAAGCAGGTAGTCGGGCTCCTTGGACAAATCCGTGATCTCAGGGATACTGAGCTGCATGCGAGCCGCCAGTTCATAGCTCGCAATCCGCGCCGCCAACTGCGAATCATCGGGATGGTTCTGGAGGTGACGATGGTTTTGGCGTTGCAGGAAGGCCCGGGTCGCGGCATCGGTGGCGCCGGTGATTCCACCGGGAATCGCCAGATTCCGCACCGCCTTGGCGGCATTAAAACTCGTCCCCTGAAAGGCCGCCGGCAGGAAACCCGGCCCCCAGCAATTCACACTCGACTGGGGCGTGCCGCGCACATCCGGAATTGCTACGTAAGCCGGCAAATCCTCCGCTTCGCTACCCAGCGCATAGGTCGTCCACGCTCCGGCACTCGGAAAGCCATCCAACGTGAATCCAGTGCACATGAAATTCTCGCCCGGTCCATGCGTGTTGGTCTTACCGGTCATGCCGTGGAGAAAGCACATCTCGTCCGCCAAATCACCCAGCTGCGGTAGCAAATCCGACACCATCTTACCACTTTGCCCGCGCGGCCTGAACTCCCACGGGCTCTTCATTAAATTCCCCTGCCCTCCCTGAAAAGTGATGAGCTTGTCTCCGCCCGGCATGGGCTGGCCATGCCTCTTAATGAGCTCCGGCTTGTAATCCCAGGTATCAACCTGACTGATCGCTCCGGAGCAAAAGATCATCAAGACCTGCTTGGCCCGGGGCTTGGCATGAGGAATACGTGCGGCATGGGGATTGGCGGCATCAATCCCGGGTCGGATCGGATTTTTCCCCGGCGCGCTCTCGCGGATCCGTTCGTCCCCAAGGAGCCCTTCGCGACTCAGCAGCGATGCCAGCGCAACTCCTCCCAACCCGTTCACGGAGTGCGAGAGGAAGTTTCGACGGTCGAACAAATGACGGGTATCAATCATCTAAAAGATAAAAAGGAATTCATTGGTGTTCAGCATCGCGCGGCAAAAGGAAACAAAGCCGTGTCGTTCGATGAAACTCTTTGCGTCTACAAGATCTTCGGCGGTGGCTGGTCGACTATAGAGTAACTCGTAAACGCGTGCCGCTCGATCCTGGCTATCCCCAAGACGTTCCGCCAACTTCCCGGCCTGCTGCATCGTGAAGCGGCTATTAAAAAGATTCAAAGCCTGCAAGGGAGTCGTGGAGCGGCTGCGACTCGGGATGACCTGATTCCCATCCGGACAGTCGAAGGCTCCGAACACCGCATCCTGCTCTTGCCGGATCTTAAAAAGATACACCATGCGTCGCCACTCTGCCGGACCAGTTTCCTCCTTGGCGTGATAATGCACCACGTTCTCCCGATCGACATCGAAGAGATGGAAGCCCGGCCCGCCCATTTTCAAGTCGAGGGTCCCGGCCACCGAGAGCATCCCGTCGCGAATCGCCTCCGCCTCGAGACGGCGCGGGGGAAACCTCCACAGATACCGGCTATCGGAGTCAATCCGGGCCGCCACTGAATTGGGTTGGCTCGAACGCAGAAATGCCTCCGAGCTTAAGAGAAGCCGCAGGGTGTGTTTCATCGACCACCCGTGCGCCACGAAATCGGAGGCCAGCCAATCCAATAGTTCAGGATGGCTTGGCGGAGTTCCGTTCGTCCCAAGATCGCTTGGCGTATCCACGATTCCAGTCCCAAAGACGAACTGCCAGAGGCGGTTCACCGCCACCCGGGCCGTAAGCGGATTGTCCGCACTCGCAATCCACCCGGCAAGTGCCAGGCGGCGCTCTTTTTCCGGAGCATCCATCGCCAGCCCCAGTGAACCGATCACCTCAAGAGCATCGGGCGGGACTTCTTCGCGTCTCGCCATCGGTTCCCCCCGGTAGAGACGATGAGTGGCACCGGGCTGGGAGAAGTTTGCCACCCACGCCTTCCCCCCGGTCTCAAGCTCCACGATGCGGCTTCTGGCCAAGACACTTTCTGCGATCAAGGCACGGGCCCGGATCACCTCCGCCTCAGGGAGCTTCGTGAGAAAGGTCTCGGAATTGGGTTTCCCACCAAATGCTTCGCGATCATCGGAACTCGCTACAGCAGTCCACGATTTCCCATCGTCGGAGAGTTCGATCACGTATTCGACGGCGAGGCGGTCCGTAAAGCCTCCATCACGATCACGCGCCCATTCGATGCGCTCAATTTGGGAAGGTTTCGCAAATTCAATCTGCACCCAGCCCTTCCCACTTTGATTCGAAATCCAGCTCCACGTGTTCCCCAACTTTCCATCGTTGATATGAGCGAGCTGATGGATGGGATACCCCTGGAGATCGCCCGAAGACGTCGCCACCGCGCCGGCCTTCGCAAGCGCGACATTCTCCCCGTTGCTTGCAAAGACCAACAGCTCATCCAGACAGGGCTCGGAGCTATTGGTGCGCTTGATCGTAAAACGGACAAACTTCGCTGACCTCGCCTTGAAGCTCTCGGTGTTCAATCTCGCGTTCACCGCCGGACGAAGTGCAGAGAGACCGCTCTCGTTCTTCGCCGCAAGAGACCGCAATTGCTCCAGTTCTCGTTCTGCGGCAGCCAGAGAAACCCGCAGGGATTCCACCTCTTTCTTACCAGCCTCATTGGCCTCCTTCTTCACCGCCCGCTCGCCAAACTTCACACCCGCAAAGATCGCCTGCATCGAATAGTAATCCCGCTGCGTAATAGGATCGAACTTATGATTGTGACAACGCGCGCAGCCGATCGTCATCCCCAGAAAGGCCGTGCCAGTCGTATTGATCATATCGGCCAGCTCATCCTGCCTCTGTGTCAAAGTGAGATTCGGATCCGGACTCTTGACGATATCGTGGGGCCCGGCCACCAAAAACCCGGTCCCAAGATCAGCACCCAGGACATCCCCCGCCAGATGTTCTTTCACAAATTGATCATAGGGCTTGTCTGAATTAAAGGACCCGATCACGTAATCTCGAAAACGCCACGCACTCGGACGTTCCCGGTTGGTTTCAAATCCGTTGCTCTCCGCAAAACGGGTGATATCCAGCCAGTGTCGCGCCATGCGCTCGCCATAATGCGGACTGGCCAAAACGTGGTCCACCAGGTTTCCCCACGCCTGCGGTGAATCATCGTTCACGAAGCGAGTCACTTCCTCGGGCGATGGCGGGAGTCCCAGCATCACAAGGTAAAGTCGACGAATGAGAGTGCGACGATCGGCACGGTTCGAAGGTTTCAGATCGTTGTCAGCAAGCGCTTCATTAAGAAAAGCATCCACCCCGGCGTGACGGTGTTCCTTCGCCACCGCCTGAAATGACCAGTGATCGGTCGTCAGAGTCACCACCTCTCCGTCACCCGGCATCTTTGCCCCCTGCTCTATCCACCGGCCGATGAGCTCGACATCTTCCTTCGAAAGCGCGTCCTTCTCCTTCGGCGGCATGGCTTCTTCAGGATCCTGACGACTCACCAGCTTGTAGAGATGGCTCTCGTCTCGTTTCCCGGCGAAAAAGAGCGGTTCACCCGAGTCCCCGCCCTTTCGGATCGCGGCAGGCGTATCAAGACGTAATTCGCCCTTCTGCTTTTCTTCCCCGTGACACTCCGTGCAATGAGCTTCAAAGATGGGCCGAATGTGAGTGTCGAATTCGATCTCCTCCACCGCAAGAGCCCCCCTACCGAAACCCAGCGATGCAATCAGGAGTAAAGAAAGTCGTTGTTTCATTTGAAAATAGAGCATTCCAGGCAGGGATGACGTGGCTCAACAGAATAAAACGCAACAATGCCCCCAATCCTTCCAAATCAATGGCTGCCAGAATCAAATCAAGACATGCCATAGCCAAAAAGCCCTCAACACGTTCGAGAAAAAGCCACCCCAAATTGGCCAAAGTCGTTTTCATTCGCGACTTCGCAGAAATGATCGTTGAGAAGATTGCCAGCTCTCCGGAAGTTTCCCGGAGCAGCATCGAACGCCACATTGATGTTCCAGTTGGGCCTGGCGACAGCGCGAAACCCCCGAGATCGAGTGATCTCCAAGCCACTTTGAAAATTATTTTGAAAAAAAAATGTCCGGATTTGTCAGCTAATCTCGCATGTAAAGGTGAGTCAGGTGTTCCCCCCATTTTGTTAATGCTCTGACCACCTATTATTGTGTGATGCAAATCATCGCGTTCCGGGTTCACCGGAGCGCGGTGATTTTTCTCTTTGAAATCCCCGGGGATTAATAGCCTCAGGCCATTCAAGGCTCAGGAATTGCAAAAAATGAAAAATATCCGACCTGATCTCCGATCAAGTTACGGAGATGTCGGAACGGGCCTCCAATCTCGAAATATTTCCAGAAGCTCCCCGGAACGCCTCGCCCGAAGAATTCACACGCTCTCTCAATGGAGAATGAGCGACCGGCGACTTGTTCTATCCACGGAAATCCTTGGCTTCCCCGGAGAGCCGGGATTTGCTTCCCTGTCGGAGTCCAATGCGATTTTTTCTCTATCCACTCGTTTTCACGGCCACGCTCTGCGCTTCGGCGACTGCCTTCGAAGACACGATTCAACCAATCTTGGAACGCTCCTGCGTGAAATGCCACGGTGGAGAGAAAGTGAAGGGCAAGGTCGATTTCGCCAAGATCCTCACCGAACAGGATGCTGACGCACAGTTCGAGTTGTGGGAAACCGTGATCGAAGTCATCGAGGCTGGCGAAATGCCGCCCGATGATGAACCACAACTGAGCGATGCGGAAAAGAAAACCATCGTCAATTGGTATCAAGGACGTTCGCAAGCCAGCATCGAAGCAAAACCGGCCGTCTTCAAACCCCGCCGCCTCTCCGGCCCGGAATATCGGAACACCCTGCGTTCGCTCTTCGGTTTCGATCTCGAAGTCGCGGTCGCCGAGGCCGAACAGACCGTCATCAGTGATCAGTCCCTTGTTTTAAAACTTCTCCCCACCGATCCTCCCGGGGCCAGTGGCTTTATCAACGACACCCACCGCGCGCGACTCTCTCCGGTGATCTGGGACCAGTATCTCCACCTGGGCAATGCGGCCCTGGAAAAGCTCTTCTCTCATGAAAGCCGTACCCAACTCGGCCGGTTCATTGGCACCTGTCTCTTATACACATCTGACGCTGCCGACGATCTACTCTGTGTAGA
>CAJXVQ010000315.1 GCA_913060685.1 uncultured Verrucomicrobiales bacterium | reverse complement strand
CTACACAGAGTAGATCGTCGGCAGCGTCAGATGTGTATAAGAGACAGGGATAAACACGCTCAACACCTGTTCCGTAAGAAATCTTGCGAACGGTGAATGCAGCGTTAATTCCGCTACCGCCTCTGGCGAGAACGATGCCCTGGAAGATCTGGATCCGCTCCTTGCCGCCTTCAACCACGCGATTGTGGACTTTCACGGTATCACCGACGTTGAAGTCGGCGACGTCTGACTTCATTTGCTCTTTCTCGATTTTGCTGATGATATCCATGGTCGTTAAATTGGGTTGGCGGGGCGGAGGAACTACGGGAAGCGGGGGGCGTTTGCAAACGTTTTTTCACAAGGGAAGGTGATTATCACAAAAAAAGGCCGGGATTTTACATCCCGGCCCAAAATTAGGTGTTCATCTCACGGATGATTTAGGGGGCTCCCCCTCAGGTGGCCTGTCAGGGCGTGGCTGGCGGAGATGAGGGCCCACAGGACGAAAGTCCTAGGAGCGCTCCAACAACTAGGAATGCGAATGTAATTTTCATGATAAGCCCTTCTAAGAGCGATCAAGCTTAGCATTTATTTCACCAGAATAAAATTAAATTGCGGGAATCATAATTCTTCAGCGAGTTCCTCGGCCACGTAGGTCCAAATTTCCCCAAGAGTCGGGTGGTAGGATGGGATTTTGAGGAATTCAGCGACGGTCAGGTTTTGGTGAAGAGCGACCAACATGGTGTGTGCGTAATCGATGACGTGGGGCCCCATGCCGGCGGCCCCGAGGATTTTTCCGGTCTTGCGATCCGCGGTGATGGTGACGAGACCATGCTTTTCTCCCACAATCTCTCCTTTGCCCTGGTCATCGTAGCGATAGGAGGCCGAGACGGGGTCGAAACCTCGTTTTTTAGCCTCTTGCTCATTCCAGCCGAGTTCCACCAGTTCGGGATCAGTGAAGATGCCAAAGATATTCAAACGCTCATCCCAGGTGGCCGTCAATTCCTGACCTTTTAAGTAGGCGAGGATATTTTCGGCGGCAGCTTCTCCCTGCATGACGGCGAGGTGGACGACAGCGAGGGGGCTGGAAACGTCTCCCACTCCAAAAATGTGAGCTTGGGAGGTTTGGCAAAATTCATCGATCTCAAGGCGGGGGAGATCCGCAGGGAAGCCGGCTTTTTCGAGATCAAGACCCGAGAGGTTGGGCTTGCGGCCCGAGGCCATGATGAGTTGGTCGCAAGAAAGGGAAGTGTCTTCACCCACCGTCAGGGCAAACGAGGAGCCATCATGGCTGACTCGACTGAGTCCCTTCTCGAAGATGATCTCGATGCCGAGATCCTGGCAGCGGGCTTCCATGGCGGCTGAGAGGGTGGCATCGACGCCCGAGATCAAAGGTCTGCTTCTTGAAATGATGGTTACTTTGGAACCGAGGCCTTCGAAAAGAAAGGCGGACTCCATCCCGACCGCGCCGGTGCCGACGACGACCACTGATTTGGGAATACGCGGGAGATCAACAATATCGTCGCTGGTCCAATAGGGCGAATCAGCGAGGCCGGGGATGTTGGGGATCATTTCAACCGAGCCTGTCGCGACCACGAGGGTCTTACCGATTAATGTGCCGTGCCCTTCGACCTCGACTTCATGAGAGGACACAAATTTGGCATGCCCCCGGATGAGGTCGAAATTTCCGTTCTCCAGTCCCTTGACCCGATAGTGCTGGAAGTCGTCGATGAGCCGGGTTTTACGCGCGCGGAGTGCGTCGATATCCACGGTTGGTTCGCCGATGCCGATGCCAAACTCGGCAGCTTCGCGAATGGCTCGCATGCGGCTGGAGGTTTCAAGGAGAGCCTTGGTCGGCATGCAGCCGCGGAGAATGCAGAGCCCGCCCAACTTCTTCGCGCCATCAATGATCGCGACTTTGAGGCCGGCTTCAGATGCTTTTTTTGCGGCGGCATAACCACCGCTCCCGCCCCCAATCACGATGACGTCGTATTCTTTTGACATGATGTTGAGCCTTGTCGGCGGCATGATAAAAGACAAGCCGCCGTCGCGCTTTCTTTCTCGTGTGAATTCCTTATTATTCCGCAACCCGTGAGATTTATTTTCCTTTTTTTCCTCCTGATCCTCCCCGTGTCGGCCGAGCCACTGAGCGAGGAAGAGATCGCCGCCCGCATCGAAGCCAATGAATCGGCCAAAGATGATGCCGTAGCTGCCGAGGCGGCTAGAATTTGGAGTGACGCTCTGGTGGAGCTGAAAGCCGCGGAGGATTCGCTATCCAGCGAAAACGAAGCTCGAGCCGAACTTGCCAGACTTGAGAAACTTCCAACTTTGGCCTTGCCCGCTGAGCAGCCAGTGGGGGCTTCCCTGGCCGATCAGGAAGCTCTTTTCAAAAAGATCGTTTCCATGAGCGAGGAGAGCGAAGCTTTCCGAAAGGGGCTTTTGGAGAAGAGGCAAGGTTCCTCTTTATTAGGAGCGACGCTCATCGCGCAAGAGGCCAAGATTCAATCAGAACTGAATGAACTGAAAATTCCGGCCGGGGCATCGGGTGAGTTGGATTCGGCAAAGTATGAGAAGGCGGTCCAGACCGAGAGACGTCTCGAAGCGCAGCTCAAGGAGGTCGGGGCCAGGAAGGATCTGAGAGACCGGGAGGCCGAGCTTCATAATGATCGGATCCGCAGGCGTAGCTCCTTTGAGGGTGGTTTGGAAGATCTCAGAAAAAAGCTCGAAACGGCCATTCGGCAGCTTAAGAAAAAGGAGTCGGAAGATACCGGAAAAGAGCTCGATTCCTTGGCAAAGGAATTTAATGACATTGAGCAGTTGACCTCGGTCATTTCCGAAGTCCGGGAGTTCAGAGCGGACCGGCGTAAATTGCAGGATCGTTTGAAAAGAGCGAAAGAATATGATGCAAGAATCGAAGAGATTCGAGATCGGATTGCGAAGGAATATGGGAAAGCCAGGAGGCGGATTACCCTTTTGGAGGAGGCGAAATTAGGCGTCGACGATGAGACGGGACTGTTTCTTCGTGAGCAAAGGTCAAAGCTTCCCAGCGTTGACGAAGTTTCAGCGAACCTGCGGCTCAATCTTGAACGCTCCGTCCAGGCGGAGATCGAATTGATGGAAGTTGCGGATCGCATCCGGTCTTCACCGACCCTTTCCGAAGAAGAAATCACCGGGTTGCTGTCCAAGAATCCAGTATTAACACGGGATAGGATTGTGGCCCTTCTCAAACTCCGAAGTGAGACGTTTAATAAATTATCGGAGGACTACCGGAAGCTGAACGATGAACTGATCCTGGGGACGGAGGCAGCCAAGCTTACCATTGTTGAAATCGAGGAGTATTCGAATTTTATTGATGAGAGATTGCTCTGGATCAAGAGCACCAAAGCCCTCCACTGGACCGAGCCAATCGAGGAATGGGGGCGCATTGTAGCGCTTTTTAGCCCGACGGCTCTCAGTAAGGTTTGGCAATCAATTCGGGATAGTTTGTTCAAAGAGATCGTCGGGTTGATCTTCTCGATTCTGATTGCTTTGGGAGTTTTCCTCCGTCGACGACGACTCCGTGATGTTCTGAAGAAGAGCAGTCTTGAAGCGGCACGCCGAAATTGTACGACCCTGACTCCGACCCTTAAGTATATCGGGGCGGCTCTTTTGCTGACGATTTGGTTTCCCTTGCTTGTTTGGATTCTATCGGACCTCATCGAAACTTCATTTGCATGGAAGATTGGGCTTGTCCGGCTTTCGATTTTCCTTTTTTCGACATCGTTGTTTTTAAAGTTTTCCCGTCCCAAGGGGCTCTTCGTTGCTCACTTCAAGATGAATCCTGATCGGGCCGCGCTGCTCTATCGAAACCTCAAGTGGTTCGCTCTGATTGCGCCTCCCTTCGTCTTTTTAGTCCCGGCTTTGACGCTGTTGGATGGCAGCACTTCTTCCGGCCGCGTGATCTTCATTTTAGGAATCCTTCTGTTACTCGGCTTTTGTCACCACCTCTTCCACCCCAAGCGATCATTCCTCCAAAAAGAAGAGAAGAGCAGCGGCCTCACCAAAGCTTATTACCTCCTAATCATGGCCGTCCTGGTTGTGTTTATCGTGGGCGCGGGTTTGGGCTATTACGCTTCGGTTTTGACGCTGTTTGGTCAGGTTTGGGCAACCGGAGGTTTGCTTGTCCTCGCCTTTGTGCTCATTCGTTTTTTGACTCGTTGGACTCTGGTGTCCCGCCGCAATTTGGCGATTTCCCAAGCCTTGCGTCGGCGTGAAGCGGCAATCGCGGAATGGGATCGCAAAAAAGCAAATGGTGCGGATAAAGAAGGAGACCTTCCGACCCTTGATGAGGTGAAGGCGGAAGCGGTCGATGTCGTCGAGGTCGAGGAACAGACGACCAAGCTTCTCCGGCTGGGCGCCTATACCGCGGTCTTCTTTGGCCTCTTGGCCATTTGGTCGGGCACTCTCCCGGCTCTCTCGATCTTGGACAAGGTGGAACTCTGGAAAGATGGAACCACAGTCACTGGTACAAGTAGCGCCTCCACTTTGATTCCCGAGGTGCCAAGTCAAGCGGAGGCACCGGTGGCCAAGATGAAGAAAATCATTCCGGTAGATGATGGCCGGATTACGCTGCGGGATCTGCTTCTGACCATCATCTTTTTTGCGCTGACGCTCGCCGCGGCCAAGAATATCCCAAGTTTGCTGAGTTTGACTCTTTTCAATAAAATCAAGCTTGGGCCGGGAGGGAACTTTGCCCTCACCACGATTATTCGATATCTCATCGTTTTGATCGGGATCATCGTGTCCCTGGCGCAGATTGGGGTGACTTGGGGGAAGGTGCAGTGGTTGGCGGCGGCGGTCACCTTGGGGATTGGATTTGGCCTCCAGGAAATTTTTGCCAACTTTGTGGCGGGCATCATCATGCTCTTCGAGAGGCCGATTCGTTTGGGGGACATCGTCACGGTGGGCGATATTTCGGGAAAGGTGACTCAGATCAAAATTCGAGCGACCACCATTCAGCAATTTAACAACCGGGAACTCCTTGTCCCGAACAAGGAATTTGTCACCAGCCAGTTGGTGAACTGGACGCTCAAGGATTCAATCTTGCGCTTCGAGATTCCCGTCGGAATCGCCTATGGCTCGGACACTGAGAAGGCGAGTCGGGTCTTGCGTGAGATCGTGGATCGGCACAAAAAAGTTCTCAAGGATCCCAAGCCGGACATCCTTTTCGTGAGTTTTGGAAACAGCACGCTTGATTTTCAGGTTCGCGGATTTGTGGCAACGGTTGAGGATCTTTTGAAGACTCAAAGCGAGCTGCATTTCTCGATCGATACCGCCTTCCGTGAGGCGGGAATTGAGATCGCCTTTCCCCAGCAGGATATCCACCTCCGCTCTCTCCCCGAGGGGATGAAAATTGTTTCCGAATCATAAACTCATCCACCCGCACCGGCCTTCACCCGGATGACCTTTTCGGAACGTGGGGAGGAAATGTTGATCGGGATAATAGCTCGACGGACCTTTGTCGGGATCAAGGTCCGAGAGTGAGCTCTAGGATTTGTTCTTTGCGTCTTCCTCGGCCTTCAGTTCGGCTTCGAATTCAGCTTCGATCCTGGCCTCCTCGTCTTCCTTGGCCTTTTTGATCGCTTCTTCTTCTGCTGCGATCTCAGCGGCGCGTTCGGCTTCGAGCTTTGCCGCTTTCGCGTCATCGCGGGCCATGCGTTTCTCGAGCTTTTTCTGCTCTCTCGCGATACGTTTGTGGTCCTTGCTTGGTGTGAATGCCATGGTTCTGTCTCCTGTGAGGTCATGTGGCAGGGTGGCCGTCCTCACTATGGAGGAAACCCCGGTTCGCCTGCTCGGGTGCGCTCTTAGCGTCCGATGGGGGATTGAAGCAACAATTTTTTGGAAAGGATTCGCAAAAATACCTAGCGGGCGAGGAAGGTTTTGAACTCTGATTGCTCGTTTGCGGGGAGGGTGTTGATCCAGGAGGCGGCTTCGGAGGGGGAATATTTCTGCCACACTTGAGCGACGTTTTTGGCGGCCCGGAAGTGATGGTCACCTGCGGGGGGCGCGATGGTCCAATCGGTGGCGAAGGCGCTGGTGGTGTGGAGGTCTTCGTTTGGTCGTTTGGGATCTGTTGAAGGGGCGTGGGCGGTGATGGTGGAGAGGGCTTCGGAAAGATAGGGGCGATTTTTCGACCCTTGGGACCACGAGCTTTCTATGCTATGAAATGAGGTCGTGGACGACGTGGCCGTGGACGTCGGTGAGGCGGAAATCTCTTCCGGCGTGGTGATAGGTGAGGCGTTCGTGGTCGAAGCCGAGGAGGTGGAGGATGGTGGCCTGGAGGTCGTGGACGTGGACTTTATCCTTGGTGATGTGGAAGCCGAAGTCATCGGTCTCGCCATAGGTGCCGGGTTTGGTGCCGCCGCCCGCCATGAGGGTGGTGAAAGCCTGAGGGTGGTGGTCGCGGCCGGCTTTGCGTCCGAGGGCAGGATTGGTTTCGACCATGGGGGTGCGGCCAAATTCGCCACCCCAGACGACGAGGGTTTCGTCGAGAAGGCCGTGACGTTTGAGGTCCTGGATGAGGGCGGCGGTGGCTTGGGCGGTTTGTTTACAGTTGTTCTCGGTGGAGCCTTTGACATTGGAGTGGGCGTCCCAGCCGGAGTGGTAGATATTGATGAAGCGGACTCCGCGCTGGACCATGCGGCGGGCGAGGAGACAGGCGCGGGCGAAGGAGTGCTTGTCGCGGTCGCAACCGTAGAGGTTGATGGTTTCGTCGGACTCGCTCTTAAGGTCCATGAGTTCGGGGGCTGAGCTTTGGAGGCGGGCGGCCATTTCGTAGGAAGCCATGCGGCTGGCGATCTCCTCGTCGTTGATGACGGCGAGTCGCTTGGCGTTGAGTTGATTGACGAGGTCGAAAGTGTCTTTTTGGATTTCGGGAGAAAAGCCCTCGGGGGTGCCGACGTTGAGGATGGGGTCCTTTCCTTTTCGAAATTGGACGCCGGTGTAGGTGGTAGGAAGGAATCCGGAGGACCAGAGAGCAGAACCGCCGGAGAGTCCGCCACCGGTGGACATGACGACGAAGGCGGGGAGATTATCGGACTCGGCACCGAGGCCGTAGAGGGTCCAGGAACCGAGACAGGGTCGGCCGGGTTGGGAGAATCCGGAATTGAGGAAGAGCTGGGCGGGGGCGTGGTTGAATTGGTCGGTGGTGCAGGATTTGACGATGCAGAGGTCATCGGCGACGGCTCCGAGAGGGGCAAGAGGGGAGCCCAGGGTGGCGCGGGATTCGCCGTATTGTGAAAATTCGAACTGGGGGCCGAGGACGGCGGCATCGGGCTGGATGAAGGCGTAGCGTTGGTCGCCGATGATGGACTTGGGGAGCGGGGAGCCTTCGAGTTTGGAGAGGTGGGGCTTGGGATCGAAGAGTTCGAGCTGGGAAGGGGCGCCAGCCATGAAGAGATGGATGACGGCCTTTGCCTTGGGTTTGGTAGGGGCGGGTTTGGGGGCAAGAGAGCGGCCTCGGAGAGAATTGGTGAGGAGGGAGGCTGCGGCGATTTTGCCGAGGCCGATACCGCATTCGCCGAGGAAGTAGCGGCGGGAGAGATTGTGAGGAAGGGACATGGTTGAGGGGGGTGAAATTTGAGATCTGAACATGAACGATGGAATTTGAACGCTTGCTTGAGAGGGGGGAGCGGCGAACGCTGAACGTCCAATTTTGAGTTTTTGAATGCTTGGTTGGGGGGTGCCGAAAGCTGGAGCTTTCGGCTACGGCTTTGTGACTGATTCGTCGAGGGAGAGGAGGGCTCGAGCGAGGGCGGGCCAGGAGTTGTGTTTTTGGTGAAAGTCGGAAAGGAATCGTACTTCGTCCTGGCTTGGAGGGCGGGTGCTGTCTCTTATACACATCTGACGCTGCCGAC
>CAJXVQ010000314.1 GCA_913060685.1 uncultured Verrucomicrobiales bacterium | reverse complement strand
ATCTACACAGAGTAGATCGTCGGCAGCGTCAGATGTGTATAAGAGACAGACTTTATGCTGATAAATATGGGTCCATAAATTCGAAGCTTGGGCAATACAGCCCAGGAAAAAAGCTTGGAACTTTGGGCTCAAAGAGGGCGGGATGAGAAAAGGTCACGATATGGAAATCGTAGCCCGTACTGGTCCTCGCGGTCGCGATTTTAACTCGCGCCTCCTTTCCTAGGCCAGGCCGACGGCCTTGCGGACGCGGTCGATGACCTTGGTGGCTTCTTCGCGGGCTTTTTCGGCTCCGGCTCTTAAGACGGCATCGACCTCCTCTGGATTCGCGACGAGTTCCTCGCGGCGGGTGCGCATCGGAGTAAAGTAGTCCCAGTAGGCCTCGGCGAGGCGTTTTTTAAAGTCCCCGTATCCGCAGCCCCCGTTCTCGTAGTCAGCAATCATTTGCTGGTATTCCGTCTCGTTGGCGAAGAGTTCGTAGAGAGCGAGGATGATGGAATTCCCGGTCGGCTTTGGATCCTCGACAGCGGCTGAATCCGTCTTGATGCGCATGATGAGCTTTTTGGTGGGCTTTTCGTCACCGAAGATGGGGAGGGTGTTGTTGTAGCTCTTGCTCATTTTTTCGCCATCGAGTCCGGGGACCTTGGCGACGGCATCGGGGATGCGCGCTTTTGGCAGGACGAGTGTTCCCTCGCCATATTGGTCGTTGATCTTTCCCACAAGGTCGCGGGTGACCTCAAGGTGCTGTTTCTGGTCTTCGCCAACCGGGACGACGTTGGAGTCGTAAAGGAGGATGTCCGCCGCCATGAGGGCAGGATAGGCGAAGAGGGCGTGATTGGCCGAAAAACCCTTCGCGACCTTGTCCTTGTAGGAATGGCAGCGTTCGAGGAGGCCCATGGGGCATACGGTGGAGAGGATCCAAGCGAGTTCGTTGACCTCGGGGACCGCGCTTTGCTTGAAAAAGACCCCTTTTGAGGGATCGAAGCCGCAGGCGAGGAAGTCGATGGCGACATCGCGGACGTTATTGCGGAGTTCGTTGGGGTCATGCGTGGTGGTCATGGCGTGGTAATCAGCGATGAAGTAGTATCCATCGCCTTCGCCCTGTGCATCGATGGCCGGTTTGATGGCTCCGAAGTAGTTTCCCACGTGAAGTTTCCCGCTCGGCTGGAGGCCCGTCAAAATTCTCATGGGGCGGAGTTACGTTTTTTTAGGCTAAAGCAAAAGACCAAATCCCGCTCCGGGCTTTCCCGCTTGAAAGATCACCGCCACGCGGCCAACCTTCCGCCGTGTTTAAGCCACGTTGGAAAAAAGAGGCCCTGCTCCTTCTCAAAGGAGCCAAAAAGTTCCTCCACTATAAAAGAGACCTTCTCGCTCCCGACCGGATCGATGAGATTGAGTCCCGCCGTGCCGATCTCAAAGCGGCCATCAAGGCCAAAGATCTTGATGCGGTCAAAGAAGCCTCGAAGCAGGTTCGCAATACCTGCGAAAAATCACTGGCGCACTATCGCCAGCCAGACTGGATCCAGGAGAATATCGAAGTCTTCTGGGTCGCGATCGTGGTGGCACTGGGAATCCGGGCCTATTTTCTCCAGCCTTTCCGCATTCCCACCGGGTCGATGCAGCCGTCATTGAACGGGATCGTCGCCACCGCCAAGCATGGCGAGGAGGGTTGGGACACTCCTTGGTTCGGCAAACAGATCACCGACTTTGCGCTCTCTGGTCGGAGCTACGAGAATATTGTCGCCGAAAAAGATCTCACTTTGATGAAGGTCGAGGATGCCAGTTTCTTTCTCCTTTCCCGCACCCGACTCACCTTTGACGATGGCAGCACTGAGGTCATTGGCTGTCCTGTGAATGAAGTTCAGGGAATCGAGACCCTTAGCGACAGCGTCTCGCGAGTTCTCGGAAACAAAGCGAGAACCGCTGCAAATCGGAAGAACAAGGACCAGAGGTTGCAATTGAAAGTCGCAAAGGGTCCGGACTTTAAGAAGGGCGATCCCATCTTCCAAGGCTACCTGACCTCGGGCGATCTCGTTTTGGTTGATAAAATTTCCTACCATTTCCGCCAACCCAAGCGGGGAGAGTCATTCGTCTTTGACACCCGTGATATTCAGACCAACGGGCCCAGCAGCATGTCCAGTCAACAGGAGGGAACCCACTACATTAAGCGCCTCGCTGCGGTACCCGGCGACGATGTTCAGATTCGGTATCCCGAACTCTACATTAACGGGGATTTGGCGAAAGAAGACACCTTGAGGAGGGTGATGAGTCAGGAGCCTGATTCAAAGGGTTATCCCTATACCGGCTATACCAATCCCAGAGGTAGCAGCCAAAGATCTGATTTTGAGGATCCCAATTTTACGTTCCATCTCAATGATGATCCTGAAAAGGGGAACAACTACCGTGAATTTTTTGCCTTGGGAGATAATTCCCGGAGCAGTCTCGACTCACGCTATTGGGGAACGGTCAAGCAATACAACCTCGTGGGTCCGGCCCTCATTTCACTCTGGCCCTTCAATAGCGGGCACTGGGGGATTATCAAATAACCCCGGATGTCTCCCGACCCCAGCTCAGCTGAAATTACCCGCAAGGCGAAGTCCAATCTCGCCTTCGCCCTGAAGTGCGTTCCTGCCGACCGGCGGGAGCACCTCGTCAGTTTCTACGCTTTTTGCCGGGTCATCGACGATCTGGCCGATGACCTTGATCTTCCCCTTGAAGAGAAGGAAAAAGGTCTGGCCGGCTGGCACGCTATTTTTGACGGAGACACCGTCAACCCTGATCTTGGTTTGGTCGGGCTCCAGAGAGAGATCCTCAAAGTACGAGATCTCTACAAGATCCCTTCCGAGTATTTTACCAATGTCATCGAGGGTTGTCAGATGGATCTCCATCCGCAGCGTTTTGGCAATTGGGACGACCTCCAAAAATACTGTTACCGGGTCGCTTCGTCGGTGGGACTGGTCTGCCTTCCGCTCTTTGCCGCTGATCCGAAACGCGCCCACGATTATGCGGTGGCACTTGGGCATGCCCTTCAACTCACCAACATCCTGCGGGATATTGGGGAGGATCTCGCCAATGGTGCGCGCATCTATGTGCCGCTCGACGATCTGACCCGCTTTCAATACTCCGAGGATGACCTCATTGGGCAGGTTCATGATGAACGCTTCGTCGCCTTTATGTCCTACCAGGCGGATCGCTGTGAGGAACTCTACGCGAAAGCGAGCGGGCTTTTACCGCCGGAGGATCATAAGGCGCTTCTGGCCCCTCGCGTGATGCATCGAATTTACCACACCCTGCTCAAGAAAATGCGCGAGGACAACTTCCGGGTCTTTGACCGCCGCTATCGTCTGAGTAAGCTGCAGAAGATCAGTCTCCTGGTGAAGGAGCGTTTTTCGTAGAAGCCTTCCGGCATCGCGATTACCAGTTGGCACTCGGGAGGCGCGATGAATTATTAGTAAGTATCTCCGCCGACACGGGGAGAGCAAGATTGATTGAAGTTTCAGTGAAAACATCAAGAGTTGCCTGTGGCGCAGCTGAAACATCTTTGTGAAATTTCAATCTGTCCGCATCGGGACAACTTTGATTCTCTTGGTCCGGTGGCGACAGTTCGCCCATGAAAGAACCATTATCCATTCAAGAAGCCAGGAAGCTGGTTTTGTCATCACAGAGGGTGCTGCCGGCCAAGCAGGGCGGTGGTGCAACTGCGGCCACGCTATCGGCGATTGGACATCTTGGTTATATCCAGATCGACGCCATCTCGGTCATTCAGCGGGCCCATCACCACACTTTGTGGAATCGTAACCCTCGCTACAAAAGCTCCCATCTTGACCAACTCCTTGCGGATCAGCAGGTCTTTGAATACTGGTCTCACGCGGCGGCTTACCTGCCCATGCGCAACTACCGCTTCAGCCTGCCACGCAAGCAGGCCCTCGTCAGTGGCGAGCTGGATCACTGGCATGAGCGCGATGAGCGGATGATGAAATTGGTGCTCAAGCGCATCGACAGCGAAGGTCCGTTGATGGTCAGGGATTTTGAAGATCGCGGTGACCGGATCGGTGAATGGAAAATGAAACCGGCCAAGCGCGCTCTGGAGTATCTCTTTATGCAGGGTGATCTTATGGTGCCCAAGCGGGTCAATTTTCACAAAGTCTATGATCTCACCGGGCGGGTCTTGCCAGAAGGGACAAACACCACTCAGCCTGATCCCGAGGAATACGCCCGTTTTCTGATTACCCAATATCTCACCGCAAACGGATTGGGACAGGCCGCCGAAATTGCCTATCTTCTGAAAGGCACAAAGCCACTTGTGACTGCGACCTTGAAGGACATGGTTTCGAACCGAGAGTTGCTTCAGCTCGGTGTCGATGGTGCGCTCTACTATGCCTTGCCAGCGTCACTGGAATTGCTCGGCAAGCCGCTGTCCCGCAACAAACTGAAAATTCTTTCTCCATTCGACAATTTGGTCATCCAGCGGAAGCGCATGAAGGCCTTGTTCGAATTTGATTACCTCATCGAGTGCTATGTCCCCGAGGCAAAACGCCGTTACGGCTACTTCTCTCTTCCCATTTTGTGGGATGGCAAACTCGTGGCACGAATGGACTGCAAAACCGAGAGAAAGGAATCGCTCCTGCATATTCACAATCTCGCACTGGAACCTTCGGCCTTGAAAACCGAGGCGTTCTTCTTTGCCTTGCGCAAGGAACTGGAAGCCTTCCTGCGGTTCAATCACTGTCACCATCTTAGGTTACACGGGTCCTCCCCTGCAAAGCTCAAACCGGAGTTGCAGAGGGTGCTCAAGGACTTGGCGGGATGAAGCGGCGCGGGGGCGTCCAATCCGGAGTTTCCTTTTGCGAAAGCTTGTCGGGCGGCAGAATCAGGTTGTTTTTGAAAAGGGGAATCCCCACCTTGAGCTCCAAGATCATGGGCAAAGGATACGATGAGAATCAGGAGCGACTCGCGGTGTTGCAGAGTTTTGGAAAAGATCTGGCGCGGAGGGCGAAATCGACCTGTGAACTGAGTGGGGCAAAAGGGGTCTCCCTCAAATTATACGAAGTGAAGCCTGCTCCAAAACAACCTGATTTTGAGAGGTGTCTTTTACTCTCTGAAGAGACGATTGCGGCGCTTGAGAAACCCGCGCTTTTGGTGGCGGATGATTGGAGGCATCTGGGTGAGCTGATCTGGTCCGAGTTGCCGCTTCAGCAGGTCATGGCTTACCGGATTTTGACCTATCTTGCGCCAAAATATGATTGGTGTGCCGGGATCCTGGAAGAAGCGTATTTGGATGACGAGGTTGTCGCAGATGCACAATCTACGCCTTTCATCTAACGAAATCAGAGTTGGTATGCGCTCTGCTCATGTTGTTCACAAATGACAGAGCTTCCGGATTTGAGACAGGTAAGATCACTGGTAGCAGTTGCCGAGACCGAGAGTTTTACCAAGGCCGCCGAACGGCTGGGCGTAACGCAGTCGGCAGTGAGCCACTCCATTCGCGCTCTGGAGACGCAACTCGACAGCAAGCTGGTGGAGCGGGCTGGCAAGCGGGTGGCGCTTTCGCAGAATGGCACCATTTTATTGCGCCGATTTAAGGCTGCCATTGCCGAGCTGGAGAAGGCTCAGGAGGAATTGGGCCTTTTGAAGCGCTGGGGTCAGGGCCGCCTCCGGGTGGGTGCGACTCACACCCTGTGCACCTATTTGTTGCCGTCGGTGATGCAGAAATTCCGCGAGCTTTATCCACGCTGCGAAATTCACATTGAGTCCGGGGATACCTCGGAATTGATCGACGTCCTGGATCGCAGCGAGATTGATTTGGTTCTGGGAATGGGAGGGCGCGAGCCGACGTGGACCCGATTTGATCCGATGTTTGATGATGAGTTGATCTTCGTGGTCTCGCCTGAGCATCCGTGGGCCAAGGCTGGTTCGGTGAACAAGGACGAGGTCGGGAAGGAGTCCTTCCTGGTCTATGCCCGTGCCAGTGAGACTTATCGATTTTTGAAAGCGTCCTTCGAGGAAGCAGGGGTGCGCCTGCGTCCCAGCTTGAGCCTCGGTGACATGGGTGCGATCAAGAAGATGGCAATGGTGGGCGTTGGTGTCGGGATTGTGGCTCCATGGGTGGCGCAGGATGAGATCGATTCGGGTGAGTTGGTTGCGATTCCACTTGGGATTGCGACACGGCGACGTTCCTGGGGATTGCTTTGCCACGAAGGTCGCCAGCTCACCATGGTTGAGGAGGATTTCCTGCGGATCTGCCGGACCATTACCAAGACGCTCACAGGGGCGAAGAACGAGGGTTGATGTTCGCGGGCGGGTGGATCACTTTTCCTCCCGTCTATGAAGGTGAAACGTATTGCGCTCTCTTTTGTCCCGGTCGTGACCCGGGTGCCCTTGAAGTTTGGTGATCAGACTTTGACCGAGGTGAGTTGTGCGCGGGTCGGAGTTGAAGTGGAGACCGCTGGTCGGAATGCAACAGGTTGGGCCGAGACTCCGCTCAGTGTGGCCTGGGTTTGGCCTTCCACGCTGGGTTATCAAGAACGTGAGGATCGCCTGCGGGAATTTTGTGAGATGCTGCGAGCTGACCTGGAGAAGCATCTTGAGGAAGGCCATCCTTTTGTGATCGGTCATCGCTACATTGAGGATCGCTTGCATGACCGCTTGGCGGATGAAAATGAGGGCCTCAACGAGGCGGCGCACATGCCACACTTGGCAGCCTTGGTGTGTTTGTCGGCTTTCGATCTCGCGCTTTATGATGCTTTTGGGAAATTGCACGACGTCGGGGCCTTCGAGTGTCTTGATCAAAAGTGGCTTGGGGAGAAGGATCTGAGCCATTTCCTGGAGCCGGCGGAGAAGTTTGTCGGGAAGTATCCGGCGGATTACTTTGTGGTTCCGGAGATGAAGCAGCCGGTTTGGCACCTGGTGGGTGGGCTTGATCCCATCAAGGAGTCCGAGCTCAAGGGCGATGAGCCGGATGATGGCTATCCTGTTTTACTTCGTGACTGGATTCACCGCGATGGCTTGACCTGTCTCAAGATTAAGCTGCGTGGAAATGATCTGGAGTGGGACTTCGAGCGGCTCGTGGAGATTGGAAAAATCTCGCTTGAGGAGGGAGTGACGCATCTCACTACGGACTTTAATTGCATGGTGACCGACCCGGCTTACGTGAACGAGATTCTCGATCGCGTGGCGGCGGATCATGCCGGGATTTACGAACGCATCGTGTATGTCGAGCAGCCCTTTCCCTATGATTTGGAGGCGAACCAGATCGATGTGCATTCCGTGAGCGAGCGCAAACCTCTGTTCATGGATGAGAGTGCGCACGACTGGCGCTTCGTCCGGCTGGGGCGTGAATTGGGGTGGACGAGTGTTGCTTTGAAAACCTGCAAGACGTTGACGGGGGCCATTTTGAGTCTCTGCTGGGCCAAGGAACATAACATGACCTTGATGGTGCAGGACCTGACCAATCCGCGTTTGGCACAGGTGCCGCATGTGCTGTTGGCGGCGTATGCCGGGACGATTTGCGGGGTGGAGAGCAATGCCATGCAGTTTTACCCCGAGGCTTCGGCGGAGTTCCTCAAGGTGCATCCGGGGCTTTATCAAAGGCGTGACGGAGTTCTCGATCTCAGCACCCTGAGCGGGCCCGGGTTTGGCTACGCAGGAGTGGAGGAAATCTGAATTTTCAGGAGAAAAGAGAAGTCTCGAACAATTGCGTCACTTGCAACGAGAGAGCGTCGCCATCAGATCCATGTCCCAGGCCACCATCACCAACGCCCTGATCCGATGCACCCGGGCGACGCCGGCGATTCGCGTTTGGCTCTTAGCCCCGCACCGGGGTGCGGGTTCAAAACATAGGTAACACAAAAGGTTCAGAACATGGGTGACACCTA
>CAJXVQ010000313.1 GCA_913060685.1 uncultured Verrucomicrobiales bacterium | reverse complement strand
GAGATCAGCCTCGGTCTCGTGGGCTCGGAGATGTGTATAAGAGACAGATCATGGAGAAGGTTCCTTCCGGCATGCCACATTCGGCGACGGCGGACTGGATGGCACTGGCCACGATCTCAGCGGTGCCGGCGTGAGCCGAGTGGGCGCGGACGATGACGGGGCAACCGGCGGCGAGGGCGCTGGCGGTGTCACCTCCGGCGACGGAGAAGGCGAGGGGAAAGTTTGAGGCGCAGAAGACAGCGACGGGTCCAAGGGGACGGCGCATGGAGCGGAGGTCGGGCTTGGGAATAGGGGCTCGGTCAGGTTGGGCGGTTTCGATGCGGGCATCGACCCATGAGCCTTCTTCGATGAGGTCGGCAAACATGCGGAGTTGGCCGACGGTGCGTCCGCGTTCTCCAGCACATCGACCTTCGGGAAGGCCTGCTTCAGCCATCATGCGAGGGGTGATTTCGTCGCCGAGGGCGTCGATTTTCCCGGCGATGGTGCGGAGGAATGCGGCGCGGGTTTCGGGGGCGGTTTGGGAATAGGTTGGGAAAGCGTCGGTTGCGAGGGAGACTGCTTTTTCAAGATCAGCAGTGGTGGCGGAGAGGAAAGCTGGCTCGAGTTGCCCTCCAGTGGCGGCGTTGGAAACGTGGAAGGTTTCGGTAGAGGCGCTTGCGCGGGTAGCGCCGATGAAGGATTGTCCGGTGATGTTCATATTGATTTAAGAGTTCGGATTGTTAATTTTAGATTGGGAGGGGGATTTGACCACAGAGTCTGACTCAGACTAAAGTCTAAGTTCCGTGGATTGTGGGGATGCCGTGTTGGAAGGGATCATCAGGGTTAAGGATGATGGTGGTTTCACCGGTGACGAAGGCTCTGCCGGTGACAATGGGAATGAATTGTCCGGGCTCGGGAAGGGAAAGGAAAGATCCTTCGAAAATGGTGCCGATGATGCTGGCTTGACGCCAGATTTCACCTTCGGCAAGTTTTCCGCTGGCAGCGAGGCAGGCGAGTTTTGCGCTGGTGCCGGTGCCGCAGGGGGAGCGGTCGTATTCCTTGCCGGGGCAGAGGACGAAGTTTTGAGAATCGGCGTCGAGCCCTTCTTCAGGTGTGGCGAAGGACTCAATGTGATCGATTTCACCGCCATCGGATCCGGTGATGTTCTGTGCTTCGAGGGCGTCGCAGACGGCACAGGTGAATTGTGTGAGGGCTTCAATGTTTTGGGCGCGAACGGCGGGGCCTTGGTCGGAGATGAGGAAGAACCAATTGCCTCCCCAAGCGATGTCTCCGGTGACGACACCCCAGTCAGGAACGGTGACTTCGATGTTCTCGGCGGAGCGATAGGAGGGGACGTTTTTTGCTGTTACCGAGTGGTCCTCGTAAAGGGTGGCGGTGACGATGCCGATGGGAGTTTCAATGCGGTGCTCTCCGGGTTTGATGCGGCCAAGGTGGGCGAGGGTTTCGACGACCCCGATGGTGCCGTGGAGGCAGCTGTGAAGATAGGAGCAATTGTTGAAGAAGACGACTCCGGTGACGCAGGTGGGATCGTCAGGTTCGCAGAGGCATGCGCCGACCATGGCGCTAAATCCACGGGGCTCGTTGATGAGGGTGGTTCGGATCCAGTCGGCCTCCTTGGCGAGGAACTCGTGGGTGGCGATGGTTCCTTTGGGAAGGTCGATGCCGGAGATGATGGTCCGGGTCGGTTCGCCGCCGGTGTGGGAGTCGATGATCTTCATTGCTGGTTCTTGGTTGAGGGAGGAGAGTTCTGGCTCCGAAGCTCAGGCTAAAGTCCAAGCTCCGCAAGCTTATGCTACGCTTTGCCTTCCCAGTTGTTCCACCAACTGCGGAAGAGGGCGTGCTGGTTGTGGAGGTATTGCTTTTGGGCGGGAGGAAGTTGGTCGTAGGAATTGATCTGGTGCTGGTAGCCGGTGTGGCCTTCGAGAACCATGAGTTCCTTGTAGAAGAGGACGAGGTCGGGGCTTTCGTCGAAGGTTGAAAGAACAGTGAGGGCTTCGCTGAGCTCGAGGGCGAAACGGCGGGCTTGAGGATCGCCTTTTGCAGCAGCTTCGCAGAGTCCGATGAAGCGGAGGATCTCTTTGGGGAGAGCGTTGCCGACGCCGGTGATGGCTCCGGTGGCTCCGCAGTTGACGAAGCCATGATAGACATGGGTGTCGACTCCGGCCATGAGGATGACGGATTCGTCGATGCTGGTGATGTTTTCAGCAGCATAGCTGAGGGAGGCGGCGCCGCCGAACTCCTTGAAGCCGACGAGAGAGGTGAATTTCTCGCGCAGTGAGAAGAAGAGATCGGCCTTGGTTTCGAAGCCGTAGTAGGGAGAGTTATAGATGACGGCAGGAAGCTCGCCGCCGGCCTTCAAAACTTCGCTGAAGTGGTGGGCTTGGGCGGCGGAGGAAGCTCCCCGGCTGAGGACGCGGGGGATGACCATGAGGCCGTCGGCTCCGACTTCGCGGGCGTGAGCGGCGTGGGCGGCGGCGATGGTGGTGTTTTGAGCACCGGTGCCAACAACGGTGGGGACGCCTGCTTTGACGAGGCGGCTGATGCCTTCCATACGCTGGTCATCGGTGAGGAGAGGCCAGTCACCCATGGAGCCACAGTAGACTACTCCGCGCATGCCCTGGGCCATGAGGTCTTGGGCGGTTTCGACGAGGGCGTCGTAGTTGATGACGCCGTCGGCATCGCAAGGAGTCATGAGCGCGGGAATGCAGCCCTCGAAGATGGGGCGGGTGGCGGCGTTGGGCATGTGAGAATTATTGCTGAATTTGGAAATCTGTCTTGCCCGGAAAGAGAGTGAATCATGGTTGTTTTGTCAAAATGGAGATCTAAGGCAATTTCGATTGTTTCGTTTTTGACCCTATCTCATGGTTCGGACATGGTTGTGAGAGGAGGATTGCCGGAAGGGGCTCGTTATATTCACCAGGTTCCGGCGACTCCGTTGGTTCCGGTAAGTTTGGATGGTGGACCGGTGATTTGGTGCAAGTTGGAGTTCATGAATCCGAGCGGTTCGACAAAGGATCGGATCGCGCGGCATATTTTGGAGAAAGGTTGGCGATCGGGAAGGTTGCAGGAAGGGAGCACGGTCGTGGAGGCCTCGAGTGGTTCGACGAGTATCGCGTTTGCGTTGGCGTGTAGTCAAATGGGGTTGCGTTTTGTGGCCTTCATTCCAGAGAGTGCGACTTCGGAACGGGAGTGTATTATCAAAGCTTACGGAGGGGAGGTTCGGAGGGTTTCGGGGACGATGGTAGAGGTTCTCAAAGTAGCGGCTGCCTTTGCGGAAGAAGAGGGGCATTTTCTGGGGCGGCAATTTGCGAATGAGGACAATACCGAAGCGCATCGAATTTTCACGGGACCGGAGATTCTCTCGCAAATTCCGGGAGGATGTGTGGATGCGGTGGTGAGCGGAGTGGGAACCGGAGGGACGCTGCGAGGTTTGTTTGAAGCATTTCAATCATCGGGGTGCAAGGTGCGTGCCTATGCCGCGATCCCGCGTGAAGGGGTGCTCTTTGGGTCGAACCTGGAGTGTTGCAGTCTGCGCTTCAGTTCGGACGTGCCGGGGGTCGCGGAGGACATCAGTGAGATTTATTCGGGGTGGAAATGCTCCGAGCTGAGTGAGTTGGAAATCGAAGATACCTCATGCCTGAAGCTCACGCGCAAGTTGTGGGCGAAGGGGTTTCCGGTGGGGCCGAGTTCGGGATTAAACTTTGAGGCAGCGGTGCGGGTGGCCAGGGAGCTTGGCGAGGGAAGTCGGGTGGTGACGGTTTTTCCTGATCGGATGGAGCGTTACTTTTCACATAAGGTTTTTGATGGTTACCGGGCGTGATGGATTCGAGACAGGATGATTTTTTTGGAAGTCTCGCGGGGCCGTTTGGGGGCGACGAGATTTTCGATGACGTGGCTGATACCGTCTACTTCGTGAAGGATGCGGAGGGACGTTATCTTTTCGTCAATGACACCTTGGTGGCCCGGTGTGGTCAGAAATCGAAGAGTGACCTGATCGGAAGGACGGCGGCGAAGGTGTTTCCGGGGGCTTTGGGGGATGAGTTTGAGTCGCAGGATCGGGACATTTTGGCCGGAGGCGCGGCGATCCGGAGCAAGCTGGAGTTGCACATCTATCCGGATGGACGGCAGGGATGGTGTTTGACCTGGAAGCGGCCTTTGCGTGGAAAAACGGGTGAGGTTGTGGGCGTTGCCGGGATTTCGAGGGATGTGGGAGGATTGGCCTCGAGTCCAAGAGGTTTGGAATCGCTTGCGACCGTGATGGACCATGTGCGGGCGAACTTGGACGAGCCGCTTCGGCTGAGTGACCTGGCGGAGGCGACGGGTCTCTCAACGTATCAAATCACGCAACGGGTGGAGGGGCTTTTGGGATTGTCTCCGAAGCAGTATATTAACCGGTGTCGAATCGACAGGGCTTGTCATTTGCTGGAAGCTTCTGACGATTCGCTTAGTGAGATTGCTTTGAGCTGTGGTTACAGTGATCAGAGTTCATTCACCCGTCAGTTCGGTCGGATTGTGGGGATGACGCCGGGGAGGTATCGTGGCGTGAAAGGTCAGAATTTAAGCTAAAGTAAGATGAGTTTGCATGAATCATTGGAGGTCAGGCCTGCCGGGAAGTCGCGGCAGGTGGTCACAGGAGAAGGTCGGACGTTGGAGGTGCCGGACGATTGGGATCTTTTGATGCCGGGGGATGCGGCATTGAGCCGGAGGATCAAGAAGGATGGTCCGACATGGACGATGTATGAGATGAAGGGGCGCAAAAAGTTTTCGCGAGGGATTTGGGCACCCGCGGAGAGAATTGATGCGCTGGAGCAGGAGCTCAAGAAGGAGCGGGAGGATCCGGCTTATGAAAAGAAGCTGGCGGCGGGACGGGCGCGGAGAGCAAAGGAGCAGGTGGCGTATGCCGGAGAATTTGAAGGGGCAGTACGAGATTTCCTGCACTTTGCTGAAGATTACCGTGAGTTGGAAATTGAGATGGCAAAAGCAATCGCGGCACATGCCGTGCCGGTGGGGAGCGGAACGGTGGCCCGGACAAAGCGGATTCCGGTTGAACGGCGGGCCGAGGCGGCGGTGATTGCCTGGATGAGGCATCAAACAACGGCCTATGATGATATGGTGATTCCCAGAGAGAAAGGCGCGCGACGGGAAGTTCGGAGGATGTTGGCGAAAAGATCGCGGAATTTGCTGAATCGATATCGACAGGGGATTTCGGTGGCCGGGAAATGCCCCTTGCTTTTGGCCCTTGGACGCGATTGAAAATCTGGTGTCTTGATCGGAATCTGCGGCATCCAGCCTGCTCTTTTTAGAGGAGGATCCAAAGAGAAAGTGCTGAGCAATGAGGTTGACCTGACCGAGAGGTCCTTCATCATCGCTGTTAATGAACTATCAGCGGTTTGATACGAAGGACGGAATGGGGGCTGCCGCAGCTGCAGCAGGGGCTGAAAAAATGCGGACCGCTCTTAGGGAGCGGGGAGAGGTCAATATTATTGTTGCGACGGGTGCGTCGCAGTTTGAACTGTTGGAGGCTCTTACAAAAGAATCAGGAATCGATTGGGCGAGAGTGTCGGTGTTTCATCTGGACGAATACGTCGGTTTGTCGATCGAGCATCCGGCATCGTTTCGAAAGTATCTCAAGGAGCGCTTTGAAGATCGTTTGCCTGGCCCGGTTCGAGCGTTTCACTACATCAATGCAGAGGAGAATCCCAAGGCGGAGTGTCATCGGGTGGGGGCGTTGATTGCGGAGGCTCCGATTGACGTGGCTTTTGTTGGAATTGGCGAAAATGGACACCTTGCTTTCAATGATCCCCCCGCTGACTTCGACACCGAAGAGCCCTATCTGGTGGTGGATTTGGATGAAGCTTGTCGACAGCAACAGTTTGGTGAGGGTTGGTTCCCAAGTTTGGAAGCGGTGCCCGAAAAGGCGATCTCAATGTCGGTTCGGCAGATCATGAAAAGCGGGTCCATCATTTGTACCGTTCCGGATGAGCGTAAGGCGGAGGCGGTGCAAAATTCCGTGGAAGGTGAAGTTTCTCCGGAGGTGCCGGCTTCGATTTTACAGAAACATCGTGATTGCCAGCTGTATCTGGATGGCCCGGCTGCGAGCTTACTGCGCGAAGGAGGGGCTTCGTAATGAGTTCCATTGGAATTGGATTGGTGGGGGCAGGTTGGATGGGCGCGACCTTGTTAAAGCGACTGACCGAACAAGAGGGAGTCTCGATTGTCGGAGTTCATCAACGGCGACGTGATCGCGCGGTGGAAGTACTTACGGATTTGGGCTTGAGTGAAGGTCTGTATTTTGACGACTACGAAAGTCTCTTGTCATCGCCTGATCTCGATGCCGTCTTTGTGTGTAGCACCAATGAGGCACATGGTCTTCAGGCCATTGCGGCACTGAAGGCGGGGAAGCATGTCTTTTGTGAGAAGCCTTGTGCAACGCGTTACGATGAATTTTTGCAGCAGATCGAATTGGAGAAGGCCAATCCCGGGTTGGTCACTTTTGTGGACTATCTTATGAATTTCGATGCGCTCGAGAATCGGATTCGACGCATGACTTCGGAAGGGCTCTTTGGGACGATTACGCAGATTCAGGTGAACTACCGGCATCCCATCAACATTGCCGATGACAAAGTCTGGAAGCTTTCGGGAGAGCGGATGGGAGATGCGATCGGAATGGGCATTATTCATTCGCTTTCGGTGATGCTAAATATCATGGCCGAGCAAGGAGCCACTCCCGTGCGGGTTTATGCCACGAGCAGCATGGTTCATCGACGGGACTTCGACATTCCCGCGATTTGGAATTTACACATTGAATTTAGCAATGGAGCGGCCGGTCTGTGTTTTGGAAACGTTGATCAAGCAAACGGTTATGATGCCTATCACAACATCCATGGGACGAAGGGGGGATTGATTTTTGATTCCCAACTGGACCGCCCGCAAAAGGTGCGCTTTTGGTCGGAGAAATCGACAGAGGGGCGATGGGTGTATCCTCTGGACGCTTCACGATGCGAGGCAGAGGGGCTGGAGGCGCATCAATGGCCCGCGGACACAAGCACTCCGGATAGCGGCGATGTCATGAAGCATCAGACGGGGGAATGTGTGGCTCACTTTTTAGAGTGCATTCGGAAGGGTGAACAATCGTTTCTGAGTTTCTCGAACTCGGCGGCCGTGGCGGACTTGGGGTGGGCGGCCCAGATTTCAGCGAAGGAGGGCGTGCCGGTTGACCTGCCGCTCGATGAATCACGAGCCCGGGAGTTTTTTGAACGAAGGGAATAGCAATGAACTCCTTCGATTTACAGATCAACGGATATGCGGGGATTGATTTCAACGGCGATGACCTGAACGCCGAAAGTCTGGCGATGGTGTGCTCTGCTTTGAAAGAAGACGGGGTGGGTGGAGCTCTGGCAACGATCATCACTGACGATGTCGATATCATGTGTCGGCGTATTGCGAGTTTGGTGAGGCTGCGGGAGGAAGATCCGGAGTGCTTGGAAATGATTCGAGGATTTCACATTGAGGGTCCTTTTTTAAACGAGAGTCCGGGTTTTATCGGAGCCCATCCGGTTGAGCATGCGAGGGTGGCCGATGTTTCGGTGGCTGATCGTCTTCTTGAGGCGGCAGAAGGTTTGACCCGTGTCGTCACTCTTGCTCCGGAACGCGATACCGGTTTTTCGGTGACCAAGTATTTGGCTGAAAAGGGGATCTGTGTGGCGGCGGGTCACTGTGATCCAAGCCTTGATGAACTTCGAGGGGCCATCGACGCCGGACTACGGATGTTTACCCACCTTGGTAACGGATGTCCGATGAACTTGAATCGTCATGACAACATTATTCAGCGGGTGCTGGCTCTTCGTGATGAACTGTGGATCAGCTTTATCCCCTGTCTCTTATACACATCTGACGCTGCC
>CAJXVQ010000312.1 GCA_913060685.1 uncultured Verrucomicrobiales bacterium | reverse complement strand
TCTACACAGAGTAGATCGTCGGCAGCGTCAGATGTGTATAAGAGACAGCCCCAAGATTCTGCATGAAATACGACTTTCTCGAAACCGATGTGCTCGCCCGGCTTGGCGTGATCCCGTTGGAGTCCCGCACTCCCATGATCGGGAATGTCGCCGGGCGCCACCGTTCTCCCCACCGCGGCTCCTCCGTCGAGTTCGCGGAATACCGTAAGTATGTCCCGGGAGATGACACCCGCCGGCTCGACTGGAAGGCTTACGCCCGCTCGGATCGTTACTACATCAAGGAATTCGAAGCCGACACGAATCTACGTGCTTACTTCGTCGTGGACTCCTCCGGGTCCATGAATTTCTCCTCGGCAGACCATCCCACCAAGATCGAGTTCGCCAAAAAAATTGCAGCCACCCTGTCCTACCTCATCGTCAATCAAGGCGACTCCGCCGGACTCAGTTGCTGCAACGAGAAGATCCACCTTGAGATCCCTCCCAGCCGCCGCGCCGCCCAGCTGCAAGCCATCTTTGATTCCTTGCAGAATCTCGAACCCACCGGAGACACCGGCCTCGTCGCCGCCCTTCACCAGATCGCCGAGAAGGTCCAGCAACGTGCCCTTGTGATCATTCTCTCGGATCTTTTCGCTGATGTCGACGAACTCGGCGACGCCTTCCAACACCTCCGCTTCCGCAAACACGATATCGCAGTCTTCCATCTACTCGATCCCCAGGAAGTCGATTTCCACTTCGAGCGTCCCCATCGCTTTGTGGACCTAGAGGACAAAACCACCATCATTGCCGAGCCCAACTTGATCGCGAAAGAATACCACGCCGCCCTCAAGGAGTTTCTCGATAAAGTCGAGAGCAAGTGCCACGACGTCCACGCCGACTATCACCTTTTCCAAACAAGTGCCGATTACGAGGAGATCATCTCCAACTTCATCACCACTCGTCTCAACTCAAAACGCTAGATCCACCCCTTGAGCTTTCTATCACAACCGATTCTCTGGGGCCTTTTTGCGGCCGCCATCCCGGTAATCATCCACCTTCTCAACCGTCGCCGCTTTCGGATCGTCGACTGGGCTGCGACGACCTTTCTTCTCAAAGCCTCACGCGAATCCCGCGGCAAAAAGAAGCTGAAGCACATCTTAATCCTCGCTTGTCGCGCCCTTGCGATTGCCGCCTTGATTTTTGCGGTTGCCCGCCCTCTTGTGGGTGGATTTCTTGGCTCGGGTAGCGGCGCCGTTGGCACCGTTGTTCTTGTTCTGGATCGCTCCGCCAGCATGGAGACCCAGCCCGGAAGCGGTCAACCGAGTCACCGCGAGGCGATTCTCAACCAAGTCAGGGAAGCCGTCGAAAAGATGGGCTCTCCCCGCCTGGTCCTGATCGATAGTGCCTCCGGAGACGTTCAGGAGGTCCCCTCACCCGATGCCCTCCCGGAACTTTCCACCACTTTCGCCACCGACACCAAGGCGGACATTCCCACCCTTCTCACCAAGGCCATCGACTACCTTGACGAAACCAATCCGGGACAAGCCGAGATCTGGCTTGCCTCCGACTTGCAGCGCGGGGACTGGCGACCCAGTGACTCCCGTTGGGGCGCGGTCCGGGCCGGGCTCGAAAGCCTTCCCACCAAAACCGACCTCCGCATTCTCGCCTCACGCGATGAATCTCTCGAGAATTTCGCAATCCAGTTGATTTCTTCCCGCCGTATTGAGGACGACCTTTTCCTCGATATTAAAATCACTCGTGGCGACGGCGATGGCACCACGGATATCCCCGTGACTTTCTCTCTCAAGGGAGCCCGTTCCTCGGAACGCGTTACCATGAACGGGCAAGAACTGCGCTTTCAAAAACGCATCCCACTCACAACGGCAGACACTGAAGGATACGGCTGGATTGCTATTCCTTCGGATAACAATCTCCGCGATAATAGCGTCTACTTTGCCTTCGGAGGCAAAGAGCCGGTCAAATCATGGGTCGTCTCCGAGGATCCAAACAGCGCCACAGCCGAGTTTCTTCGCAAAGCGGCCGCGCCCAAAGGATTCGAACGCTACAGCTCCGAGATCCTTGCTCCGACCCAGACCACTAAAATCGACTGGGCCACCGCCTCACTCATCATCTGGCAAGCCCCACTCCCCACCGGAGCGGTAGCCGCCCAACTGACCGAATTCGTCACCTCCGGTGGCTCCGCCCTCTTTTTCCCTCCGACCCAACCCTCGACCGAGGTCATCTTCGGAACCTCTTGGGGAGAAATTCAGGACGCCCCCGCCGATCAGTTTTTCATCAATGGTTCCTGGATCAAAGATGACGGGCCCTGGCAGAGCGGCATGGACGACACTCCCATGCCCGTTAATCAGGTGCGTGGACTCAAGCGTCGCTCCATTCAGGGAGATGGATCTTCCCTCGCTGAGTGGGATGACAATTCACCACTTCTCTACCGTCAGCTCGAGGGAATCGGCACCGCGATCTTCATCAACACCCTTCCCGATGACCGCTGGTCGAATATCGAGTTTGTTGCCTTGCACCTCGTCGCGATCCAACGCCTTCTCGAAAAAGGAACCGACCGCCTCCACGCCGGATACCGTGCCGTTGCCGGAAGCGAAAAATCCATGACCCGCAACGACGAAGTCCGTGAGCGCATCGATAGCTACGAGGACTACGACCCCGCTCTCGGAGCCTATCGTGCCGGCGTCTACCGCTTGGGCGAGCGCACCGTCGCCGTTAACCGACCCGCCTCGGAAAATTCACCACTCCGCGTCGATGACGAAACGCTCGATGAACTTCTAGAGGGTTCATCCTTCACTCTTTTCGAAAACGACGACAGCTCGGACGATCTCGTCTCCGAAGCGTGGCGCGCGTTTCTCATCGCCGTTCTCTTTTTCCTGATTGCCGAGGCTCTTCTTTGCCTTCAGCCCAAAACAACCGGCCCGCCCACGATTGGGAAAGCCACCTCAAAAACGTCAACTGCCTCGTGAAGCACTTTAATCTAGGCCCCCTGCATTTTCAGGCGAGCACGCTGACGCTCGTCCTCGTTGTTCTTGTCCTCATCGCCACCGTTGCTCTCGGCATCATGGCAACCCAACGCTCGGCCCGTCCGAGGCGAACCGGCACTCTCGAAGTCATCCGCCTTCTCTGCGTGATCTTCGTATGCACCATGCTCCTCGGCCCTGAATGGCGGACTGTTCAGGAATCCGATCTTCAGCCGGAGATCGCCATCATCTTCGACGAATCCATTTCCATGGACACCGAGGACGCCCGCCGTCCCGAAAACATGGCAGGCTCGGAAACAGTCATGAAGCGTCGCGAATTGGTCGCACAACTTCGCGAATCCAAGTTCTGGGAAGCCTTCGAAGAAGACGGGCGCAATCGCGTCACCCTGTCATCATTTGGAGCCCCCTCCAACGATGCCGACGCCATCGAACTCGCCATGAGTGGAACCGACATCAATGATGCTCTCGTCGACGTCCTTGATGCCGGTCGAAACCTTCGCGCCGCCATTTTCATCGGAGACGGCGACTGGAATATCGGAACCTCGCCAGTTGCCGCCGCCCAGCAATTTCGACTCAAAAACGCTCCGCTTTATACTCTCGCCACCGGGAGTAATAAACGCGTTCCCGACCTCGAACTCATCGCAGTCAATGCGCCCACCTATGGCATCATCGGTGAAAACGTGCAGATTCCCTTCACCATCGAGTCCTCTCTCGGGCGAGACGTTCGCACTCAAGTCAGGATCAAGAGCGATAGCGGAGCCGAACGGTTTAAAGACATCACCATCCGCGCCAACACCACTCACTACGACTCTCTCCTCTGGCGCGTCGAGAAGGAAGGAGCCACCACCCTCAAGCTTTCCTTCCCCTTTGCAAATGGCGAACTCATCGAAAGCAACAACGAGCGCGATTTCGTGATCGCCGGTAAACCCGAATCCATTCGCGTTCTGGTGATCGAATCTCTTCCCCGCTGGGAATACCGCTTTATCCGCAATGCCCTTTCCCGCGACCCCGGCGTGACTGTCGATTGCCTCCTCCTCCACCCCGATCTCGGTAAAGGCGATGGCCCCGACTACATTCAGGAATTCCCCGAGAAGCTCGAGGACCTGCAGAAATACGACGTCGTCTTCATCGGTGACGTCGGCATCGGCGATGGCCAACTCACCGTGGAGCAAGCCAATCTCATCGACGGTCTTGTAAAAAGCCAGGCCAGTGGCGTCGTCTTCATCCCCGGACCGGCAGGCAATCAGTTTACTCTGTCAAAATCGGATCTCGGCGACCTGATTCCCGTCAAACTCGATGCCGACAATAAGGATGGGTTTGCCGAATCGATCGAAACCACCATGCGCCTCACTCCCGAAGGCGAAAAATCACTCCTCACCATGCTCGGTGACAGCGAGGTTCAAAATGAAACGATTTGGCGGAATCTCCCCGGCTTCTACTGGCAGGCTCCTGTCGTTCGAGCCAAGGCCGGCTCGACTATTCTTGCCGAGAATGAGGCGCGCCGAAACCAATGGGGGCGTCTTCCCATCATCGTCACTTCCCGTGCCGGCTCCGGCAAAGTTCTCTACATGGCCATCGACTCGGCGTGGCGCTGGCGTCGCGGGGTTGAGGACCTTTACCACTATCGTTTTTGGGGACAAGTGGCACGCTGGATGTCCTACCAGCGGAACATGGCCGCGGGAGAACGCATCCGCCTTTTCTACACTCCCGAGCGACCCAAGCCCGGCGACTTTGTCTCTCTGGCCGCGAATGCTTTTGATGCCAACGGAGCTCCTCTGAACGAAGGGGTCCTGCAAGTCGACCTCACCGCTCCCAACGGAGACATCACCCGTATCGAACTCCCGAAAAAAGACGGGGGGTGGGGACGCTTCACCGGTCAGTTCAAAATCTCCCAGCCCGGCGAATGGAATCTCAAAACATTCATTCCCGCCGAACCCACTGCCTTCGTGGAAGCCAAGATCATTTCGCAAACCGACTCGATCGAGAAAACGGGCCGCCCGGCGCGTTTCGAGGTCTTGCAGGAAATGGCCAAGGTCTCACGAGGACGCCTCGTCACCCCCGCCAAGCTCGATGAGTTGGTCAAGGAGATCAATGCCCTCCCCGAGCCACAACCACTGGTCGACTCGATCAAGCTCTGGGCCCACTGGCTGGCTCCTACCATCCTCGTCATCCTCCTCGCGCTCTTCTGGATCGGACGAAAGCTCAACGGAACGTTCTAGGAGCCGACAATACCACCTTAATCTCTGCAGGTAAGGCCGTCACCGGCGACCCCGACCTTGATCTCATCTCCTGCACCCATGATATGCTGGCTCCCCATATTCGAAATTATGATCAGAACGGTATTTCGAAAGTCGCCCGTCCGCCCCTGACCATCGGTAATTCCTCCGTCATCAAGAACTTGTAAGAGCACATTGAAGACATCCGGATGAGCCTTTTCAATCTCATCAAAAAGCTTGGCCTTAACACTGCCCAGCAACTTTTCTCGCGCAATAGGGTTTCATACCTTAACTTCCCACACGATGTCTCCCCGCTTTTCAATCGCATCACTCGCACTCGCTATCGGGATTCTCCTGAGTTGGCTCCTTTTTCAGAGACCCAATAACTCCAAAAATCCGGAGGAATCTCCCAAAGTCGTCAAAAACACCTTCGAGCCGGTTGCGCCCGGTCCGGCCAGCGACCGCAAAGCGCAGGAAAAGTCAGACCGTAGTCCTGATTTTGATCCCAACGCCATTCCTTACGAGCGTATTGTCGGTTTTTCAAGCGAAGACGCTTATCGCAATTTTCTCAAAAAACTGGGGGCCTCGGGCCTCAAAAATCTTGGTCAGATCGACGCGCTCCGTTCTGTCCGGATCGGATTTGGTAACCTCAACGACTTTAATGATCTCGGGATCGATCCCGAGGACACGCAGTTCAACTACCCGGTCACCATCCCGGAACTTCGCGAGGTCGAACCTCAGAATGGCATCGTGGGATTTGGAAGCGGCGCGCTCAATTATCTCGGTATTACCACGGACAACTCGGAGTGGGGCCGCGGGGTGAAAATCGCCGTCATCGATACCGGTATCGAATCCCACCTCGCCCTCACCGGTGAAATTCAGCACATCAACCTCGTCGAATTACCGGAAGGTGTTTCGCCCAACAGCCACGGAACCTCTGTCGCTTCCCTCATTGCCGGGAATCACCCCAATATGAAAGGCGTCGCTCCCGCCGCCGACCTCATCTCGGTCAGGGTAGCCGACGAAACAGGCTCCTCCAGCTCCTTCATACTTGCAGAAGGAATCATTGCCGCAGCCGACGCCGGGGCCCAAATCATCAACATCTCGATGGGATCCGAGGGAGACAGTCGCCTGGTCCGCCAAGCTGTCGATTACGCCAACGAAAAAGGAGCCGTCATCTTCGCCTCCTCGGGCAATGAGGGTTCACCCCAATCCGTTTTCCCGGCCGGAGATCCCAATGTCTACTCGGTCGGGGCCGTCGATGCCAACGGGACACACCTCAATTTCTCCAACACTGACAGCGACCTCGCGTTCACCGCACCGGGCTTCGAAGTCCGGGCTGCTTATCCTGGCGATAACGTGACTTCATTTACCGGTACTTCGGGAGCAGTGGCCTTTCCGGTGGGAGCGGTCGCGGCCATCATCTCTGAAAGTACCACCCCGATGAATGCACAACGGGCAGTTGAAATTCTCCAGGGTCATTCCAACGAAGCAGGACTTCCAGGCAGTGACCCGCAATTTGGGATCGGCATCATCGATGTCGGACGAGCCATCCAACGGGACACCCCGGGCATTGTCGATATCGCCGTTGCTTCGCAAAATTATCTCATTCCAAATGAGAGCAACTCTACCTTGGGCCTGCAAGTAAACATCGAAAATCGAGGGACTGAAACCCTCTACCAGTCAACCGTGGATATCAACATCGCCGGTGATCGCTTCCCTTACACCATTCAGACGCTCAGGCCCAATGAACGCACCGTGATCACCATCCCCGCCGGGCTCGGTAAATTATCACAGGAAGGCCAACTTGCCGTATCATCCGAGGTCACCCTTTCAAATGGCCAGCGTGATGCCAACCCCGCCAACGACCAGCGGCGGGAAGTGATCACTCACCCGACCAATGGCCCTTAAGCTCTTTCTCTTCCTCCTGGCCACCTGCCCCCTCGCCGCTGTCCCCAATTGGTTGACAGCCCCGGCTCCAGATTCTCCTCCCGTCAACCAGCTCCGCACCGATGGCAACGCTTGCGGACCGGCCTGCCTTCTTGATTCCTTCCGCTCGGGCAGCGAAAAATGGCGCAAGTCAGTGGCTAAAATCGAAGGCGAATCCGACACCTCCAAGGTCAAAAAAATCATTTTTAAATATGCCACTCGTGGCTCCCGCCTCGATCCCAAGAAACCCCGATGGAACGGACGTCATGGCATCAGCGGACTCGACCTCGTCGACATGGCCAACGAAATGCGCAGTGAGCGCTGGATGAGCACCGTCAAACAGGAGATCTTTTTTAAAACGGGCCGCGAAGACGCCCCCGACCTTCTCAAACGGGTTCACAAAAGCCTCTCCTCTTCCCTGAAGAAAGGCCTCCCTCCCATCCTCCGCATCCGCCGCGTCGCCTGGCGCGCCCCCAAAGGATCCGGCACCAAAAGCTGGCTCACCCTCAAGAGACACTACCTCGTCCTCACCGGGCTCCCAGCCAAACTCCCCCGCAAGGCCACCTCGTTCGCCGTCACTTACCACGACCCCTGGGGTGGTAAGCGGCTCCAAGGCACCGTTCGCATCTCCGACGCCCGCTCCGCCGGCATGGCGACTTTGATCGCCGACTTTCCAAAATCGGTAATCGGGAGGAGCCTCGTCAGCAAGGGAGAGCCCACCAATCTCTCCCTCTCTTCCGCAATCGGACTTTTCTAGGAGTCTGTCGGACTGAAATCGCCTGACCATTGGAACGTGATCTGCTTGACT
>CAJXVQ010000311.1 GCA_913060685.1 uncultured Verrucomicrobiales bacterium | reverse complement strand
AGATCAGCCTCGGTCTCGTGGGCTCGGAGATGTGTATAAGAGACAGTTCCAGAACGTGTCGTAAGCGGCACGCATCTCTTTCACCACTTCCGGGTGCTCGGCGGCGATGTTGGTCTTTTGGCCGGGATCCTGGAGCATATCGAAGAGTTGCTTGTCGACGAGACGGTATTGATGGCTGCGGACGGAGAAGCCGGTCCATTGGTGTTTGTCGGGTTCGGATCCGGTGGGCCAGCGGGCCTTTTGGGTGAAGAGGTAGCGCTCGGGCCATTCGACCTTGGGATCGCGGAGGAGGGGGAGAAGGCTCCGTCCTTCGACCTGCGAATCGGGTCCGGAGGTTCCGGCGATGTTCACGAGGGTGGGGAAGAGATCGATGTGGGCGGCGACGTTCGGGATGTCGCGACCGGGTGCGAGGGTGCCTTTCCAGCGAACGAAGAAGGGGACGCGGACGCCGCCTTCATCGGCGCTGCCTTTGAGACCTTTTTGTCCGGCGTTGAACATCATCATGGGCTTGCCGTCTTTTGATTTGCCGACGGATTTGTTGGGGCGCCCGGAGCCTCCGCCGGTCATGCCGTTGTCGGACATGAAGATGAGGACAGTGTTTTCTTCGAGATCCCATTCGGCGAGTTTTTTCATGAGGCGTCCCATGTTTTCATCGATGTTTTCGATCATGCCATAAAAACCGGCGTTCTTGGCCGGAAAGCCGAGGTCGGTGAAGCGTTTGGTGTTTGAAGGAGGGGCGATGAAGGGGCCGTGTGGGGCGTTGGTGGTGATGTAGGCGAAGAAGGGTTCCTTCTTTTCCTTTTGCTCCTTCATCCAGCCCATCGCGGCGGTGAAGAAGAGGTCGGTGCAGTAGCCCTTGGTTTTGACGAAGGTGCCGTTGTGTCGGATGACGGGGTCGAAGTATTTGTTTCCAGGAACGTCGGCGCAGGAGCATTTGTATCCTTGTCCGATTCCGCCGGCACCGTGGATGAAGACTTCATCGAAGCCGCGTTTGTGAGGTTGGTAGGCTTCCTCATCGCCGAGGTGCCATTTGCCGAAGATCCCGGAGGTGTATCCGGCTTTTTTGAGAACCTGGGGAAGAATGGTAGCCTTGAGGGCCATGCGCTCGCGTTCGAGAATGGTATGGGTGATGCCGTTCTTGAGAGGATGGCGACCCGTCATGAGAGCGGAACGAGTGGGGGAACAGGTGGGGCTGACGAGGAAGCGGGTGAGACGGGTGCTCTGGTCGTAGAGGGCATCGAGATTGGGGGTTTTGATCCAGGGGTGACCGTGCCTGCCGACGGGGCCGTAGCCCTGGTCATCAGTCATGACGAGGATGATGTTTGGTTTCTGCGCGGCGGTGGCCTGTCCGATGAGGAAAAAGAGAAGAAGGAGACGAATCATGACAGAGATCTACCTCGAGAATTCGATGGATCTTTCCCCACGCTGCGATAAGAGAAAGAGGTGAAAGCGATCTTCGTTGGGATTCTGGGGGTGATGACCTGTGCCCTAGCTGCGCCCGGGGAGAATGGTAAGGATTGGCGGGAGGATCTGCTTCGGGATGAGGGGATCGGGCTTTCGAGGGATGCTTTGGAGAAAGCACTGAAGGGAGAACCGGAGAATGGGCCTGATCTTGAGGAGTCATACCGGAAGTTGGGTGCCGGGGATTTTGCCGGGAGGGAGGCCGCGCAGAAAGAATTGCTGAGAGGAGGATCGCCTGCCTTGAAATGGATGCGCAGTGTGGAGCCATCGTCGGATCCGGAAGTCCGGCGGAGAGTCGGTGAGATTATGGCGCTTTTGGGATCGGCCTCTTGCAAGGAGCGCAAATTTGCGGTGACTCATGCAATCGAGTCTCTTTTGGCAGAGGGAGATGAACGGAAGGCCGATACCGGGGGAGTTTTTTATGAGTGGTTTGGAGAGGATAGCGGCAAGCTGGGAGAAGATTATCGTCAATTTTCATTTTCCAACTCTGCGGGACGCCCGGGAAAAATCAGTGATGGCCGTCTGGGGTTTGGCGGAAATGCCGGTGAGGACGGCGATCAGCGGCTCATTTTAAAATCGCAGGAATGGCCCGGTGGTGAGAGTTTTGGGGATTCATTTTTGGTGTCGGCAAAGCTTGGTGGCGAATCCAAGGGTGCCGGGGCCTGGCATCTGGGAATCACGGTGGGACGAGTGAGGGCCTTGTATCACCCGGGGATGAATGGAGGGTCTTTCCGATTTGAGGAGATTGATACCGGAAGACATCTGACTCGAATGGAGAGCGTTGGTTTTACACCCGGGGAGAAGGCTCTCCAGTGGATGTCGGTCGGAGTTCAGCGCCTTGCCGATGGAGAGATCAGTCTGGATGTCACTTTGGAAGAAGGCGGAAAAGGGAAGGGGCATTTTGAGATTTCAGTCACTTTGACGAAGGAACAGATCGGTGACTTGAACCAGATCAGCCTGGATCGAAGCGGCCGGACAGGCGGGGATGCTTTTTTTGATGATTTGCTAATCAAGATCCGCTGATGGTTTCTCTTTGACGGCTTGAGTTGCTTTCCCGGATTGGCCACGTTGTCTTTATGAAACTGGTTTCCCTGCTCCTTTCGTGTCTTGCCCTGTCCGCTCTTGCTGCTGAGAAGAAGAGGCCAAACTTTGTTTTTCTACTCGTCGATGATTTGGGCTGGGGGGATTTCGGTTGCTACGGGGCGACTTTTTACGAGACGCCGCATATCGACAAGCTGGCGAAAGATGGCATGCTTTTCACGAATGCCTATTCGGCGTGCACGGTGTGCTCGCCGAGTCGGGCCGCGATCTTATCGGGGCGATATCCGGCGAGATTGCATCTGACGGATTGGATCACGGGGCACAAAAAGCCGTTTGCGAAGCTGGCGGTTCCGAATTGGAAAACGAAGATGGATCATGAGCGGGTTCTCTTGCCGGAGGCTTTGAAGGAGGCTGGCTATGCCACCGCGTTTTTTGGCAAGTGGCATCTCATGCCCATTGGGAAGCCGGATTTTAAGGATCACTATCCAACCGCTCATGGATTTGAGGTAAATGTGGGCGGTCGCGAGTGGGGTCAGCCGAAGGGGCCGGGGAAGTATTTTTCACCGTTCGGAATGCCGGGTCTTGATGATGGCGAGAAGGGCGACTTTCTCACCGACAAGTTGACGGATGCTGCGGTGGCATTTCTGGAGGAAAAAAAGGATGAGCCTTTTCTCCTGTATTTCTCGTACTACACGGTGCACGGGCCCATCATGGCTCCGGCGGAGCTGGTGAAAAAGTATCAGGAAAAAGCAAAGAGCTTTGAAAACAAACGGAATGAGAATGTGAATCCGAAGCGCGCAGGAATGATTGAGGCTCTGGACAACAGTGTCGGCCGGATTGTGGCCAAGCTGAAAGAGATGGGGGTGGCGGACAATACCGTGATTGTTTTAACCGGAGACAATGGCGGTGACAGTGATAATACGACGTCGGGCCTTCGTGACTTCAAAGGGTTTTCACACGAGGGCGCGGTGCGAGAGCCTTTGATCGCCAAGTGGCCGACCCGGATTGCGGCGGGATCGACTTGCGACGAGCCCGTGATCGGGATGGATTTCTATCCGACTTTTCTGGAGATGGCGGGGCTGCCGGCTCGAAAGAATGAGCACATCGACGGAGTGAGTATTCTGCCGCTTTTGAAAGGGGATGCGAAGGAGTTGAAAAGAGAGAAACTTTACTGGCATTACCCGCACTATCATCGGACGAAGCCGTATGGCGCGATTCGGGATGGCGACTGGAAGTTGATCGAGTTTTTCGAGGAGGGAAATTTGGAGTTGTTTGATTTGGGGAAGGATCCTTTTGAGAAGAAAAATCTGGCGGAAGAGATGCCGGAAAAGGCGGAGGAAATGTTAAAGGAGCTGAAGAAATGGCGGAAATCGGTGGGAGCACAGATGATGACGGCCAATCCCAAGTATGATCCGAAAAGAGCGGGCGGCAGGCAGAAGAAGAGGAAAAAACCGGCGGCGAAGTGAAGAAAGGCATTCTTTTCGCGAGAGGTTGAAAGTCAAAACGAGCGGGGCGCGTTTTGTAAGGATGGCAGAGTTATCTTCTAATCGTCGTCAGTTTCTCAAGAAGTCCGGTTTAATTGCCGGGGGAACCTTTGGAATTCCAGCTTTTGTGAGCGGGCAGAACTTGAACTCGAAGATTCAGGTGGCCTGTATCGGAGTCGGAGGGAAGGGAAGGAGCGATACCATGAATGCCTCCAAGTGCGGGGGCGAGATTGTCGGACTCTGTGATATCGACGGAGGGAAGCTGGGCGAGATGGTCAAGAAATTCCCGAAGGCCGCGCAGTATTCCGACTTCCGCGAGATGCTTACGACGATGGGGGAGAAGGTGGATGCGGTGACGGTTTCCACGCCGGATCACCTGCACGGGGTGGCCGGAATTATGGCGATGCAGATGGGCAAGCACATCTATTGTCAGAAGCCATTGACGCAGACAGTTTGGGAATCGCGCATGATGCGTAATTTGGCGCGCGATAACAAACTGGCGACGCAGATGGGGAACCAGGGGAGTGCCTCGGATGGGCTCCGTCGGTCCGTGGAGATTATTCAGTCGGGAGTGATTGGAACTCCCAAAGAACTGCATGTTTGGACAAATCGTCCGGTCTGGCCGCAGGGACTGGAGCGCCCGGAGGGATCTGATCCGATTCCTGATAACATCAACTGGGATTGTTTCATTGGGCCTGCGAAAATGCGTCCCTATAAAAAAGGCGTCTACCACGATTTTAAGTGGCGTGGCTGGAGTGATTTTGGAACGGGCGCTCTGGGAGACATGGCGTGTCACACCGTGAATATGCCTTTCCGGGCTCTGAAGTTGGGATACCCGACCAAGATTGAGTGCGAGATGGCTTCCCGGATTTACGATGAGACTTATCCGCTGACCTCGCGGGTGCGTTTCGAATTCCCTGAGCGCGAGGGTCTGCCGCCGTTGAAGTTCTGGTGGTATGATGGAAATCCCGCGCAGGGATTTGATCCGATCCGGCCGAAGGCCGAGGTGGTGGCCGATGTCATTGCTTTGCGCGGAGGGAAACTGCCTGGAAGCGGTGCGGTCATTATCGGAGACAAGGGGATGTTGTTCTCGCAGGATGACTACGGTCGTGAGTTCTATGTGAAGCTGAATGACGAAAAGGGGTATACCCACGCCAGTAAGCACGAAGCCTGTCAGGGAGTTCCGAAGACGATTCCACGTTCACCCGGGCATGAGCAGGAGTGGTTTGATATGATGAATGGCGGGGCTCCGGCCTACTCGAATTTTGAGATCGCGGCCTACCTGAACGAAGTCATTTTGCTTGGCTGCATCGCACAGCAGGTGGGCGAAGGTCATCCGATCGATTGGGACGGCCCGAACATGAAGTCCACCAATAGCGCCCTGGCGACAAGCCTGGTGAAGCGGAATTATCGCGAGGGCTGGGCTCCGAAGATCTAAACCCAAGGGAGTCAATCCAGAGCCGGGAAGAAGAAGCTTGTGAGACTTCTTCCCGGATCACCTTCACTGTAGATTCGCGGTGCTTCTGATGTTTCCCTTGGGAAGGGGCCGTTGCTCTCCGTTCGGGGAGTTCGCTTTCGTATTTGGGAAAGAAGTGAAAGTCCTCCTCCTTGTTTAGGAATAATACCTATTGCGCCGCGGTTCCCGAGGTGCTCTGGTAGGGAGATGGAAACGATGGATGCGTTGGAATCTCCAACCCAAGGGTTGGTGCCGATTGTGCGTTTTGAAAGCTCTCACGATGCGCAAGAGCATTGTCTCGTGATCCTGGCGATGAACCTGGATTGCCTGATCACGGTTGAGGAAGGAGGATATGCCATTCATGCCGAAGAGGCTTTCGTGGAGGCGATTCGTGAGGAGTTTCGTCTTTATGGGGAAGAGCAGAGCGTCAAGCCGGTGCCGGCGGCGGTTCCGATCTTTGGATCGGGCGTGGAACTGGCCTTGGTGTGGATCGGGACCTTGCTTTTTTGCTTCACCCGGCAGCTGCAATATCCGTCGGTTGATGAGCAGTATCTGAATTCATCGCTTCAGGTCTTTGGGGAGGGGGAGTGGTATCGGCCTTTTACCGCGCTTTTTCTCCATGCCGATATGGAGCACCTGGCCGGCAATGCGGTTTTCGGTTTAATCTTCGGGCTTCTGGTGGCCAACTCTTTTGGTCCCTTGCGCGGTTGGGGGCTGATTCTCCTGAGTGGCTTTTTAGGGAATTTTTTCAATGCGTGGCTCCATTTTCCGGAGGCCTTCCGATCCTTGGGAGCTTCGACAGCCGTGTTCGGGGCGCTGGGGCTCCTGGTAGGCACCGGGCTGGAAGTGGGGTGGCGTGAGCGTTCGTTTCGGAAGGGGGTGCGGGCATTTACACCGCTTTTGGCAGGTCTCCTGATTCTGGGCTTAAATGGAATTGGCGGGCCCGGGGTCGATAATATGGCTCATGTCACGGGAATGCTTTTCGGAGTCTTGCTTGGACTTCCGGTGGCTTATCTTCTTGCTAGAAAACCAGTCTGAGGGCGTATCATGAAGCATGCGTTCTTTGTTTTTGACCTTGCTGACGACGACTTCTCTTCTGGCTTACAAGCCCACTCCATTGACCGAGGGGCAGAAGGCTCCTGACTTCAAGCTGCCGGGAGTGGATGGAAAGGAATATTCCTTGAAGAATTTCGCGGGAGGCCAGGCTCTGGCGGTAATTTTCACGACGAACCATTGTCCCGATGCGATTGCTTCCCACGGGCGGATGGTGGACCTGGTGGATCATTTCAAGGGAAAGCCGGTTAGGTTTGTGGCAATCAATAGTAACTCGCCGAAGGGGTTGCATCCCCCGGAGTTGGGCTGGACGGTTTATGATGACAGCTTTGAGGACATGAAGCTCATCGCGAAGGACAGTGGTTTTAACCTCCCTTACCTTTATGATGGAGAGACCCAGAAGGTGGCGAAGGCCTACGGGGCGGTGGCGACTCCGCATGTTTTCATTTTCGATGCGGATCTTAAGCTTCGCTACAATGGTCGCATTGATAACGGGCGTCGTCGTGTGGGGCCGGTGGAGAAAAACGAAGCTCGAGATGCCATCGAGGCAATCCTGGCCGGGAAGAAGCCCGAGGTGGTGAAGACGCGTCCGGTGGGATGCACGACGAAATGGATGGAGAAAGCCGGGATGGTGGCCGGGGAGGATCGAAAATGGAAGGCGCAGCCCGTCACGGTGGAGGTGGCCAATGCGGCGACGCTCGGCAAGCTGGTGGCCAATAAGGGGCGAAGCGGGATGCGCCTGGTCAATCTCTGGTCCACGAGTTGCGGGCCGTGTGTTGCGGAATTTCCTGACCTGGTGAAGATCTACCGTCAGTATTCCTGGCAGGAATTTGAGTTCATCCCAATCAGCCTAGATCCGGCGGGTGATCTCGATAAAGTAGCCCGCTTTTTGAAGAAGAATCATTGTGGACTCTCGCCCAGGACGAAACCTTACCTCGAGGCGGAAAAGCGGACCACCAATAACTATCTCTTCGATGGTGATACCGAAGATCTCGCAAAAGTGATTGATCCTGAATGGGATGGAGCACTCCCCTACACCATGTTGATTGGTGAAGAGGGGAAGGTGCTCTTTCGTCACTCCGGAGTTGTTGATCCGCTGACCTTGAAAAAGAAGATCGTCGAGCAGGTTTGGAAAAAATCCGGGGAGTAGCGGGATACAAATGAGGGGTCGTGAAAATTGTTTCATTCTTTTGTTCCAATTTTTGATGAGTTGTGGCAAAGGTCAAGGCACTCAACTTTCCCATGTCCCAATCGATTGAAGCTCTTAACGCAATTTTAAGCGGAACCCCCGAATTCACTGTGACCGAGCCCGAGCCGGGCTTTCCGGTAATTGATGTCCAGACCCCTGTTTCATCAGCGACGATCGCGTTGCATGGTGCACAGGTTTTGACGCTGTCTCTTATACACATCTGACGCTGCCGACGATCTACTCTGTGTAG
>CAJXVQ010000310.1 GCA_913060685.1 uncultured Verrucomicrobiales bacterium | reverse complement strand
GCGCCAACGCCGATTTTTAATTGTCGCCAAGACGATTTATAATTGTCGCTGGACAGATTCTCCCCACATAGTAAACATGCTCCTTCACTCCTTTTTTTTGGGGATCTGGAAATTCTCCCCAAGTGGTAAACATGCTCCTTCACTCCTTTTTTTGGTGATCACGACGATGGACAAGTGATCAGGTAGTGAGTGATCCCGCCAATCTGCTTGGGGATCTCTTTGCCCGAGACGTAAGGACTGCCCTTTTTACTTAGCGTCGATAAATACCGTCCGCACGCTGGTCCGTATTTGAGCAGAGGATTGGCTTGGCTCGCGGTGACTGATCCCTGCGCCTGGAGTGCGCTCTGAACATCGGCGGCACTCATCCATGTTCCTGCTGAGTCGATTGACGGCATTGATCCTTTGTCGATTGATAGGGCGAGTAAGCTTTCGAGTTGTCGCTCAGGAGAGATGGCTTCCACCGATTCTAGGAGATCAGCATCTTTCCATGCGATGACTCCCGATCTCGCTTCAGGGTCAGCGAGGTGGTCAGGAACAACCAAGCCGTCAATGTAGTTCAAAAACATCGGCAACTCCTCCTTCAGAGCCAACTGGAAAGCTAGTTTCTGGTCTGGCGATGTTGCGGGCATCGGGGTATCCACGGGTGAGACTTTCAGAAGGATAATTTTATCCTCGATTCCGTCCTCCATCGGCGGACTTACTGACAGGTTTTCGGGCGTTTCATTGCAGCAGATGACTACCCGCCATACGGGTCTAAAACTCATAGATGATTTGCCTCGGGTGTTGATGCCAACATCACCGCCGTAGATCGCCTCTTTGAAGTTTGCGCCTAAAGCCTTTCTTGCTCGGGGATCGGTGCTGGCAACGGAATCGTCGATGAGCAGAGTTTCTGATCTTAAGAGATCATCATTCCAAACGAGCCTTCCCGACCAAGCCACCATCGGATTCGCTGACCTTCCTCCGAGAGAGTTCTTCACGATGTGAGCCAGTAACGACTTACCCGCGCCAGCAGGACCAGCCATAACTAGCATGGGAGCAGGCTGATGGACTTGGTGCCGAATAGCATCGACCCCACTCGCGAGCCACGCGGCAAACACGATTCGAGCATCAGGATTAGGAAACGCTTGATTCAGGATGGATAGATGGAGAGGGCAATTCCCTTTCTCACTAGCGGGGAGATTTGGCTCAGTCTCGATCAAATAACTCTGCCCGTGATGCTCGGTGATACCTCTCTGGAAGCCAGCGATGCTGCCAACCCAATCAACGGCTCGATCGAGTTCGATCTGGTCAAAACAATCGCTCGATAAATCCTTAGCTTCATCGCTAGGCAATCCCTGTTTTCTAAAGTGGCGGCTCACTCCTTGGATGACGGGTTTCTTCCTTCCGTAGCGTCTGTAGTGAGAGGTGACATCGACGTAGTAAGCTCCTGCATTGGCGGCGTAATAAATCATGCTGGGGTCAAAAGATAAGCCTGCCTCCTCCTTGGCTTTCTCCTTAGCTTCCTCCTTGGCTTCCTCCTTGGCTTCCTCCTTGGCTTCCTCCTTGGCTTCCTCCTCGTATTTCGAAGTATCGACGGGTTTGATATTGTCCCAAATCTCATCAGCGTAGTTACCTCCTCGGGCTTCACATTGAGCCTTGGCTTCGCGCACGTCCTTTGGCGGTTTCGGGTTGGAGTCCTCGGAGGGATTATCGGCGGGTTGGCTTGATGTGGTTTTCATGTAGTTAAGTGAAATCGAGAGATTGATTTTGTGAAGGGTGAGCAGAGTTTAGTGATGCGCTCGAAGGCTTTGTTGCCAGCTAGGTCGTTGTCGGTGCAGATGATTAGATCCATGCCAGCGAAGATTTCCGCCCACTCTTCTTTGAATGAGGTTCCAGGTATCGCGATGACCGTGGTGCCTATCTCGCCGTCCTCGGGGTGGAGGTTTTCAACGCCTGAATCTAGCAGGGCGATGGCGTCCGACTCCCCTTCACAGAGAAAGACTCGTTGAACTTGGGGTCGCTCCATCAGGTGTGCCCTCCACGGCTTCACAGGGCGTCCTGTGAGCCATTGGAAGCGGGGTTTGATCGTGGACAGGTTCCGAAGTTTCACGCCCGTCTCGTAGAGGTAGAGGGGACGCCCGTGCTTGCTGCTCCATCCCAGCGCATCGGCGGTGAAGGTCAGGCTTTTGATAGTGGCTGGCGATACTCCGAACTCCTCGGATAGGAGGTTCTGAATTTCCTCGGATTCGTAGACCAACCCTCTTGCTCGTTGATGAAGTTGTTCGAAGTCATCAGGAAGATTCAAAGGTTTTGGCGCGGGCTTAGGGAGTAGCTTCCTAGCTCTGGTTTTCGGCTGGTAAGTCGTCGACCCCTCAAGCCTAACCACTCCTGCTGCAGTCGGGATAAACTCCTTGGACTTCGGTGAAATGCCCGTCCACTCACCATGGAAAGTGAGACAATCACCCCCCAAGCCTCCGCAACCTGAGCGGCAAATCCAAAGCCATGTTCTATCTGGTTGGAGGTCGCATTGGAAGTTGGGCTTCACGCCTCCATGGATAGGACAGGGACCAGCCATCGACATTTCCGTTGTCCGCGAGGGTGTCCAAGCGATTGCCGTTAGGTAGTCAGGGAGACGGCGGTTGATTTCAATAGTGTCGAAATTCATACGATCTGATCGTGATCGCGCCTTGTCCAAGGTGAGAAATTCGAGTAACCTGCAGGTAGAAAAATTAAGCAGGAATCGCGCTTTCATCCCTCGGGACGGGGGCGCTTTTCTTTAAAGATTGGAGACTGGCTGCTGATTCTCGATGAACTCAACGAGGCTATCGTAGGAGATGAGGCGAGTCCCTTTGATCTGTCCGCGCTTGCGGAGGCTGAAGGCTTTCACCTCTCCGCTCGTCATGAGTTCGTAGAGTTTGGTCCTGCCGATACCAAAAAGTTCGATGGCTTTTTCTACCCTAATAAACTCGGGCTTCCCTGCTTGTGTTGGATTGGAATCAATCATTAGGAGGACAGAGAAACCCGCCAAGGTCCGTGGCGTCTATGACCTCAAAATCGAAAAACGAGGTCAAATTTTCCGAGAGGGCAGAGCAGATAGCCCGAGTGCTTTCAAGCACCTAGAGTCAACTTCATCGGTCCCTTGTCGTAAATTACCCCTAACTTCTGCCTTCGTTGGAAGCTTTTGATGTTCCAGGGTCAGCTCCACAAATGAATACAAGAGATCCTGTTTTCTAGTGTCTTCGGAAGGCTGACTCACTGGGAGGTTTCCTTCTTTCACAGCTTCGGCAAGGCGCTTTATTTGAAGATGGTCTCCTCTTTCTACTGCTCGCAAAACTGATTGACCTACCACGGTCTCGGTAATTCGGACCATGTCTGAATCTTTCCAAGCGAAGACTGTTTCCGCCAGTTGATTTTTTTGTCCATCGCGACCGAGAATGGTCTTGTGTCGTTCTAGGTAAGCTTCGTTAGAGTCGAAGACTTTCCAAAAGTTCAGTAGTTGAGTCTCATCATGTTGTTTCAATAGGTCATCCCACATTAGAGCCCAACAATTGCGCCCGAAACTTAGATCAAAAATTGAGCTTTCAAGCCCCTCGCTGTGGAGGTAACCCAACATCGCCCCCGAGGTTGTGAGGTCTCTACCGACTTCGTCATACCCCCTGTAGTATTCTCTGCCAGAGTCAAATGCATACTCATTGAAGACTGGTTTCATCAGATCGTCGGCAGGGCATTGGTTGCTTTCTGGAGCGTTTCACGACCAATCTTGATATAGGTTCGGTGAACTTCGGCGCTGTCGTGTCCGACCCACTCCTCAACGGTAGCAGCGGGAATTCCAGCTTCATGTAGGAGGGTGACAGCAGTCGCTCGCAGACTGTGGAAACTGACGGTGCTCTCCATTCTTTTCTTGTTGCGTCCAATGCCCTTACTGCGATGACTCACAGGTGCTCTCAGTCCGCAATCAGCCAGGAGGCTGTTAAACTGGTTCGAGAGCGTGGAGCGTTGATTCTCGTAAGCTTCAGCGAGTTGTGGATGAACGTAGCCTTGTGAGTCGTCAGAACTCGCCAGCGTGAGAATATGCTCCAGCAACGGGGCTGCAAGAGGGATAGCCACCTTTCGGTCGGTTTTCCGCGTGTGCAGGCGAAATTCCTCTCGTTGTAAATCCAAGTGACTCCAGCGAAGGGTTGCTAAATCGCCAAGCCGTTGCCCCGTGTAGAGACCGAACATAATCATGCTTTCCCATTCTCCAGAAGCTTCCCCCCGAATGATCTTCAACTCATCAATCGTGAAGGCTCGGCGTTCAGCTCGCCCGCTGCTCGTCTTCCCCTTACGGGCGAGCTTCAGGGAGGCAGTCGGCTCTTCCATGCACAGTCCTTCCTTCTGGGCTGCACTGAACATGGTGCGAATGCTTTTTATCTTGTTGGTGACAGTGGTCTCGCAGACGCGGGTGAGAAGAGTGTTACGATACTCGGAGATATCAATGGATCGAATGGAGTTGAGATCCTCATTTGACCGATCCTTCAACCAGTTTAGAAAATCCCGAATGTCTGTGCGGTAACGGGCTATGGTTGCCGCTGATGATTCGCCCTCCTTACGAGTGAGGAAATTCTCAGAGTATTCCTTCACAGTCTTTGTGGGCAGATCTTCCCCAGTTAGCTCCTGATGAAGCGAGGCAATGACCTCACGGGTTTGGCGAGCGGATCTCTTGCGGCGGGAGGCAGTTTCGAATTCATCAGCGATGCGTTGCGCCTGTCGCTTGTTAGCAGGTTTCGCTTCTATCTTGGTTGAGCGGTCCACCCGCTTGCCGTTCTCGTCTTTCCAACCCGCGAAGAAGTAGCGGGAATCCTTTTTTCGTCTTAGAAATGCCATCGGTTTTAAATGTGTCTGGCACACATTCTGGCACACAACGCGAAAGTGCAAGGAGATTCGTCTGAGTCTGCATCCTATACTAAACAAGGGTTTAAGGGATTCCCTGAATCTCTCCGAATGCCGCTTAACGAACCGTGGGTTCGAATCCCACCCTGTCCGCCATTTCTTTCCCCTGTCACGGGGATCGGGAAAACCCGATTTAATCGCCGGGGCTTGGAGGATCTTCCCTTTTTGAACGATCCTCGCTTTGGACTGCTGCCTCGTTTCTTTTTGGTGATGGGAGGAGTCGACTCGCGATGGCTTGGCCAGCCAAGGGGGCTGTTAGGAAAACGAGAAGAAGAGTCATTACGGAGATGAAAATACTCCCGGGTGTCGGAAACTCGAAGATGGCGGAGAGAACCAGGAGGGCGACTCCGAGTGCTGAGGCCTTGGTAGCGGCGTGAATGCGCGCAAAGGAATCGGGCATCCGGAAAAGACCGATGGAGGCGATCAGAAAGCAAAGACTTCCAAGGAGAGCGAGCAAGTGGGAAATCATGACTTGGGCGGGGTGATAAAGCGGGCCAGAACGATGGTTGACAGGAAGCCCAGCATTGCGACGAGGAGGCCAACCTCCAGGGGTCGGGCATTTTTATCGTGAAGAGCCAACAGGATACAGAGTCCCAAAACCTGGAAGGTGAGAGTGTCGATAACGATCACTTTGTCGGCATTTGACTTGGAAAATGTGGGAGTCAGGAGGGTGGCCAGAGTCACGAAGATCGCGAGGCCGAGAATGATAGTGGCAATCAGCAACATGAGATCAGGGAAGTTGAGCGAGGAAGCGTTCGTAGTTTTGCTGGATCTCCCGGATGAGGGCATCGGGATCTTCGGCTCCATAGAGTGAGTGAACGACGAGAATTTTTCCTTCCTCCTCTTCTCCGACGGTCACTGTTCCAGGAGTCATGCTGATTAAATTGGCGAGAAAGAATCGCTTAATCGGTGAAGTTAAAGTTACGGGAACCCGCAGAATGACCGGATGGAAATTGGGGTGGGGAGAGAGAACATCGCGTGCCACCCGGAGGGCGCCCATGACGATGTCCTGGAGATAGAGAAAGGGGAAAAGAAGGATGAGCTTCATGGGCTTGGGGGATTGGGAGCACCAAGGACGGCATCAAGATAGGCCTTGGGATTCATGAGAGATTCGCTGGCGTCACGGGCAAGCTCGAAGAGAGGTCCGGCAGCTACGCCAAGGGAAACTGTGACCAGGGCCAGAGTCGCCGAGGTCGCCAAATTGATTGCCGGTGGAGAAATGCGAGGTCCTTGAGGCTCTCCCCAAAAAGCAGCGGCCCAGATTTTAAGCATCGAGAAAATGGTAAGAATTCCGACGGAAACAATGGCAATTGCAGCGGCCCATTCATGGAGAGTGAGACTGGCTTTCAAAAGAGCGAACTTGGCAAAAAAACCTGAGAGTGGGGGGACTCCGGCGAGGGACAAGGCCGGGACGGCAAAGAGAATTGCGATGATGGGCGAACTGCGAACAATCCCACTGACTTTGTTGAGATGGCTCGTGCCGGCATGAGCTTCGACAAGTCCGGTCACGAGGAAAAGGTTGCCCTTCACAACGATGTGATGGATCAGATAAAAGATGCCGGCCGCCATTGCAAGGGGACTGTAGAGCGCAAGCGCAAGTGCCATATAGCCCACCTGGCTGATAATGTGAAAAGATAAGATCCGGCGCATGTCATTTTGAGCCACCGCACCGAGAACGCCGCCGACCATGGTAAGGATGGCGAGGTAGAAGAGGATGTTTTGATGTGGGAAACTCCCTTGCACAACGAGGACCATTCCGAAGACCCGGTAAAGAGCATAGAGACCGATTTTTGTGAGCAGTGCGGCAAACAAAGCGGAAATTGCGGGAGGGAGCTGCGGGTAGGATTTGGGAAGCCAAAACGCCAGCGGGATAAGAGCGGCCTTGATCCCAAAAGCGCCAAAGAGGAGGGCCGATGAACTCGCGACGAAGAAGGAACGTTCGGAGTTTTGCGCGAGATTATGAAGGTCGGCAAAATTGAGGGTGCCGGTCTTGCCATAAATGAGACCGGCGGCGATGAGGAAGAGCAGGGAAGCCATGAAATTGATGATCACATACCTCCAAGTGGCCTCTTGTGCCTTCTTGCCGGGGACCATGGCCATGATGGCGAAGGAAGACAGAAGAAGGACCTCAAACCAGACATAGAGGTTGAAGAGATCGCCGGTGAGAAAGGCTCCATTGGCACCGAGTCCGAGGGTGCAGAGGAGGGGGAAAAGATGTCGTCGTTTGTAGCGTGATGACAGTGTGGTTGTGGAGAAGATGACGGCGGCGATAAGGATGAGTTGGCAAACCGCAAGCATGAGGGCGGCGAAGCCATCGGCGACCATAACCACTCCGTAAGGTGCGGGCCAGTTCCCAACGTGGAGCGCAAAGACTTTCCCTCCGGCAGTCACTACGACGAGGGCGATGGCGGATGCGAATCCCAAAATACTACTCACCAGGGCAGGCATGAAGTGCCCCCGCATCGCCATGCTGGCGATCGCGCCAACGACAGGCAGGAGCAGGCTCGCAACGATGAGGTGATCAGGTGTCATTTGGGCGAGCGAATCAGAAGCGTGAGAAGAAAAGCCAGGATGCCAAAGCCAATGACAATCGCAGTAAGGACGAGTGCTTGAGGCAGAGGATCCGCCAAGCTGGAGAGATCAGTGTCATCTCCAACCAAGGCTGCCGCGTTGTGCTTGAGCCCTCCGGAAGCCAGAATGATGAGGTTGGCGGCCTGGCTAAGAAGAATGAGGCCAATAATGATGTCCACCTTGCATCCTCCGAGAAGCCGGTAGAGCCCGGCGGCGACAAGAATACCAATGGTGATGGCTACGAAAATTTCCATGCGTTAGAGGGTTCGTTTGTGAAAGTGGCGGAGATAGTTCATGCAAAATCCGAGAACAGTCAGGAAGACCCCGAGATCAAAAATCAGGGGCGTTCCGAGATGAAGCGAGTCGGTGTGAAACCAGAGCCCGGTGAGGAATGGCTTGCCCACCAGCAGTGGGAGGACCGCGGCGATGGTCGTGATGGTAAGGCCCGCCACCAAAAAGCGATGAGACATTCGTAACA
>CAJXVQ010000309.1 GCA_913060685.1 uncultured Verrucomicrobiales bacterium | reverse complement strand
TACGAGATCAGCCTCGGTCTCGTGGGCTCGGAGATGTGTATAAGAGACAGTCGCCCTTGCCTTGATCCTCCTCGCCATCATCCCTTTTGCCGTTCACCGCGCTGCAAAGACGGACGATCAACACCCCTCTTCCAACCCACAAAAAACACCCACTCAATCAGGACCAACCGCCCGAAACCCAACTCCCGGTCGCAGCCAACGCTCCCCATCCCAAAATCTCACTCCCAGCCACAAAACCGAAGACCTTAAAAACTTCCTCCTTCCCCCAACCGAGCTCACCAACGTCACCCTCCAAGAGGCCCTAGACGCCCTCTTCACGCACTACCGCGAAATCTGTTTGGAATCTGGAGAACGCTCCATCTCTTTCCGCTACAAGATCAACGGAACCCCGGAACCCATCTCCTTCCTCAAAATCCGGGGTGACTTTCTTTCCAACTGCAAATACATAGCCACGCTTGCCGGCACCACAGTGGAGATTGATGGCGACAAACTGATTTTCACCGAAATTGAGGACGGCCCGGTTGCCCAACGGAGGTGGACGGTGCCACCTACGTTTCAGCATTTTGTCTTCAACGAATCCCCAAAAATTAACGGTGCTGGTAATCCAGATGAAGATCCTTTCGCCTCTCTTTCTGAGCTCCCGGAAATGGGGCATCTTCTCACCGAGTTTGGAGTCATTGGAGAAAACGACACCATCTCTTTTCTCCCTTCCTCCTCGACTCTCATCATTCAAGCCGGTGCGAAAGACCTGACCAAGATTGATGGACTCGTAAACCGGTCAATTTCAAATACGCCCATCCAAACCCGCCTCCGCTTTCTCGAAGAAGAGGACGAGCCGCTCTCAATCGCCCTCATCCCCGGAAATCTAGGCTCCATCGAACGAAGTTATTCATCGAATGATCAAGGCCCCAACTATCAATTACTTGTCCTTGCCACCGAACAAGGCTTTGGGCGAAAAATTCAAACCGTCTCCTTCACCGGCGAACCACCGACCAACGAAGCAAGAACCCTTTATCTCGAAACCAGAGATGTCTCCGATCTCGGGATCAGCGAAAACCTAACCTCCACCACCTACAACATCTCGCGAACCAACGAAGGAGAACCTCAAACCCTCTCCTTCAAAGACGAACAAGGCACCCTCCATGAGAAGACCTTCGTCACCGAAAGAATTGACGCCACCGGCCGCGCCATCCCCGTTCCCACTTACGAGGATTCACTCCGCTAGCACCGACAACATCTCGCGCGCCATCGAACCCACCTCACAACTTCTTACCTTCGAAGACAAACACGGCAGCCTCCACGAAATGCCCTTCATGGCCGAGAGAGTGGCCACAGATGGCCGTGTCCCTTCCATCCCGGGCTCCATATTGCGCTTGCCCCCATCCCGTCCTTTCCTAACCTGTCACACAGATGAGTAAAAAACCTGTCCGCATCGGCGTCGTTGGCTATGGCTTCATGGGTCGTACCCACTCGAATGCCTACTCCCAACTTGAGCACTTTTTTGAAACCGAACACGTCCCCGTCAAGCAGGTCATCTGCGGTCGATCCGAGGACAAGGTGAAGGAATTCGCCGAGAAATGGGGCTACGCTGATACCGAAACCGATTGGCGCGAACTCGTGAAACGCGACGACATCGACGCCATCGATATCTGCACCCCCAACAATTCCCACTACGACATCGCCCTCGCCGCCATCGAAAATGGCAAAATGGTTCTCTGCGAAAAGCCCCTCGCTCTCAACGGCGAACAGGGACTCAAAATGGTCGAAGCCATCGAGGCTTCCGGCCTTCCCAACCTCGTTTGGTATAACTACCGCTTCCTCCCTGCCGTCACTCTCGCTAAAAACATCGTCGCTCGTGGAGACCTCGGCCGCATCTACCACTACCGCGCCAATTTCCTTCAGGACTGGACGATGTCCGAGGAACTCCCGCAAGGCGGCGCCGCTCTTTGGCGACTCGATGCCGCGTCCGCCGGCTCCGGCGTCACCGGCGACCTCCTCGCGCATAACATCGACTGCGCCCGCTGGATCAATGGTGACATCGTTTCCGTTTCCGCCATGACCGAAACCTTCATCAAGGAACGCGTCCACCAGGAAACCGGCGAAGTCCACCCCGTTACCATCGATGACGCCTGCGCTTTCCTCGCCCGTTTCGAAAACGGATCGACCGCCATCTTCGAATCCACCCGCTACGCCCGTGGACACAAAGCCCTCAAAACCTTCGAAATCAACGGCCACGACAAGTCGCTCTCCTGGGATCTTCACGACCTCAACCGTCTCTCTTACTTTGATCACGACGTCCCCGGCGAAACCCGCGGATGGTCCAGCGTCCACGTCTCTGATGGCGACCACCCCTACACCGGCAACTGGTGGGTCCCCGGCCTTTGCCTCGGCTACGAGCACTCCTTCGTCCACGGCGCTGTCGAGTTCATGAAGAGCCTTGATGATCCCTCTGCCGAAAAAGCCTACCCCGATTTCCGCAACGCCCTCGGCACTCAATACGTCTGCGATGCTGTCCTCGAGTCCGCCAAAACCGGACAATGGGTTGACGTCAAAAAGGCCTAATATTGGGAGTAGACACTCTTGTCCCCATCCTCTTCCAACCCGATGCTCCGGCATCGGGTTTTTTGTATTCCCTGACTGCTCCCGGTCAAACTCCCCGTATTCCAACCTTCCCATGACCCATTTCCTCTTCCTCGCTTTTCGCCTCCGGACTTCCTGCTACGAGGAAGCCCACCTCATCTGGAACATCGACTCCGGTAAGTTCCGGGGTTGGTAAAATATCTTTCCTGCCCCAGCCCCCGTTTCTTATTTTCCGATCGCCCAATGAAATTTTTCTTATTCCTCTCTCTTCTGAGCGCAGCTTCCCACTACCTTGCCGCTGCCGAGAAACCAAACGTCATCATCATCTACACCGATGACCACGGCTGGCCCGACGTCGGTCCCGCAGGCATCCATCAGGATCTCAAAACTCCCCACCTCGATGCCCTCGCCGCCTCCGGCGTCCGCTGCACCGATGGCTACTCCTCCGCGCCCCAGTGCGTCCCCTCCCGCGCCGGCCTCATGACCGGCAAATACCAGAACCGCATCGGCGTCCCCGCCAATGGTTCAAGCATGGAGACCTTCAACAAGGAGACCACCATCGCCGACCACCTCAAAACCGCCGGCTACACCACCGCCCAAATCGGCAAGTGGCACCTCGGCAAAGGCAATCAAATCGACCAGCACGGCTTCGACTTCTTCTACAATAAAAACGCCAACCGTCCCGCCTACGGCAACTTCACCCTCGAAGGTGAAAAAGTATCCACCCAACTCTTCCCCCACAAAACCTTCCACCTCGATGACTGCTCAGAGCACGCCCTCGCCTTCATCAAGGCCCAAAAGGATAACCCCTTCTTCCTCTACCTGGCTTACCGCGCACCACACGTCCCGCTAGATGCCCCTCAAAAACACCTCGACCGCTTCCCCGGTAAAATGCCCGAGCGCCGTCGCCAAGCCCTCGCGATGATCGCCGCAATGGACGACGGAGTTGGAGCCATCACTGAAACTCTCAAGAAATTAGACCTCACCAAAAAGACGCTCATCTTCTACATCGGCGACAACGGTGCGCCCCTCAAGATCCACAAACTCGACGCCCCCGGCGGCGGCCCTGGTTGGGACGGCTCTCTTAACGAACCCCTCAACGGCGAAAAAGGCATGCTCACCGAAGGCGGCATCCGAGTCCCCTTCCTCATCACCTGGCCCGGCACCATTCCGTCCGGACAAGTTTACACCCGCCCCGTCATCGCGCTCGACGCCTCCGTCACCGCCCTCCACCTCGCCGGATTAAACATCCCCGATCTCGACGGACGTAACATCCTCCCCCAACTCAAAGGCGATGTAAAAGAAGACGCCCACCCGGCCCTCTACTGGCGCTGGGTCGGCCAAGCCACCGTTCGCCGCGGCGACTGGAAACTCCTCCGCAACGGCACCCGCGCCTATCTCTTCGATCTCGCCTCCGACAAGGAGGAGAAGAAAAATCTCATCAAGAAAAACCCCAGGATCGCCGCCGAACTCAGCAAGCTCCTCGACACTTGGGAAGCAAGCCTTCCCGCCCCCAAATCCTCCAGCCTCACCAAACAAGGCAACATCTACTTTGACCACTACCTCGACGGCAAACTCCAATCCCTTCCCGCCAAAGCCAATCGAGTGAAACCTAAAAAAGCCCCCGCCGTTGCTGCCGAAAAACTCTTCAAGGCTCGCGATAAAAACAAGGACGGACAAGTCACTCTGGAGGAATTCATCGCCGGTCGAACCGGAGACAAAGTGCCCACGATCACAGGCATCTTCCACCGCCGTGATCTCAACAAGAACGGCGTCTGGGAGAAATCTGAAATCAAATAGATCCACTGCTCGAGCTCCTCCAAAGCGATTTTTACAACATGAAGAAGCTGGAGTCCTTCATTTCTCCCCTTTCAGGAGGCGGTTCCCTCCCTTAACTTCTTGCAATGCCTACCGGGAACGACAGCTCAGAACCCCAAGAAAAGAACACCCTCTCAAAGCGGACGGCATTCCTGCTGGATGACCTCATCCGAATCCCGGGGACGCAGAAACGCATCGGCTTGGACCCCATCATCGGCCTGATCCCCGGATTCGGGGATTTCGTGACCTCGGCGGCCGGGCTCGTGCTTCTTTTCGCCGGGGCAAAAAGTGGCGTGGCAATGAGCGTCTATCTTCGGATGCTGGCCAACTGGACTCTCAATTCCCTCATCGGAGCGATCCCCTTCGCCGGAGATCTGTTCTCCTTCTGGTTCAAATCGAATCTCCGAAATCAGGAGCTCATGCGAGCCAACCTTGAGGAGAGCGTCGATCAGAGAGCAGAAATCCGCAGCTGGTGGCCTTTTTTCATCCTGCTGGCCTTCGTCATTTCGGTGTTCATGGCAATCGCAGCCGTTATTTGGCTGACCGCACGGTGGATTTTCAGCTAGACTTGAGGCGGATCATAGAGGGGAATTTCCAATCACTACCATCGATCAAAATTTTACCATGCCCGAGTTCTCCGACCTTATCTTCATTCTCGTTCCCATCGTTTTTGTGGCTTTCTGGTGCCTGGTCTGCAGTCTCATATCGAGAGGCGGTTGGAGAAAGCTCGCGAAGGGACACACCGCCTTTTCACCGCCCGAGGGGCAAAAATTCTCCTGGCAAAGCTGCACCTTGAACCGGCTGACAGGCTACCGGCAATGCATCACTTTCCACGTCGGCAAATCGGGCCTACGGATCTCCGTCATGCCCATCTTTGCGGTAGGACACCCCGCCCTCTTCTTTGATTGGTCTATAATCAGATTCAAAAAGGACTCCGATGGCTTCTTTGGAAAACGATATCTTTACGATCTCGGGACTCCACACGTTGGCAGAGTATCCGTCTCGGAAAAAATTCACCAAGCCATTCAGGGACAGACACAATACCGCTGACCCGCTGGCAGCCGACAGGTTGCGGTGCTCCTCTCGTCCTGAAAAATGGGGCCACGGTGATCCTCGCAAAGCGAGAATCACCGGACCCCAATCAAATTCTGCGTTTCATTCGAAACGCCGTCTCGAACTACTTGCTGAGCAAATGCTCCGCTTCCAGCCAATCGCCTTCGGAAGTTCCGGGAGCTCCGGTTTCCTGACGTTTGAGAAACAAAAGATAGGCAGCCTGACCGATGTTTTCAGTGGTGATCACCTTTTGAGTCCCGGTCTTAGCAGTTGTCTTGATAGCAGCCTTCTTGGCGGCTTTCCTCACCGTCTTCCTGGCGACTTTTTTGACCGCTGTTTTGACAACGGCTTTTTTTACCACTTTCTTGGCAGCTGTTTTTTTCGCCGCTTTCTTGGCGACCTTTTTAACAGCGGCTTTTTTGACAGCGGCTTTTTTGACAGCGGCTTTCTTTGCTACTTTTTTAGTAGCAACCTTCTTGGGGGTGGCTGCCTTCTTGGCAGCTTTCTTTTTCGCAGGCACAGCGTCCGGTTAGCAGGGAAAATACCAAGAGCAATCGCGAATGAAAATAAGTCCGTAAATATTCATCCGCGACGCCATGAGTCACCCTCATGATATCGTTCACTAGAGCGAACCAAAGACCCCGCGGAGTCGGAGCTCAAGGACATCTCCTCCGGGGGTATTCTGAGTTCCCGCTAAAATTCGGGTCACAAACTCGTTGATGATCATCGTGACGCGATCCTGTAGGTGATCCCGGCGCATTTCATTCTCCGCCAGCAACATGGCACATGCCATGACCCGGGTCTGGTTGAGCTGTCCGTCCTTGGGATGAGAGATTTCATCTAACTTCCGACGAATCATTCCGCACTTTCGGTCAGATTCTACCAATCCCTCCTTAAGGCGACTAAATTTCCAGAGCTCGTTATCGAGAAATTCTCGCACAGAGTTCCAACATTCCAAATTCCCACTCGCCTCTTGAAGAAGAACTCTGCAGCCGGAGATAACAAAACTAATTGTTTTAGCGGAAAACTCGTCCTTGAAACTCAGAAGTGCCCCATCATCGTCATGAAAGCAATCTGCTAAGACCTGGCTAATATCCTGTGATTTATTTTCCTGATCCAGACTAGCTTGGTTCAGTGGAAATTCTCCTCTTACTGCGAATTCAGCCAAAGATTGGTTAGTTTCGTATGAGTTTTGGGGGAGTCGCTTCGATTTCATGGGATTGGGGTTTTGGGAGCCAGCTCGTGCCGACACCCCAGAAACTATCAAAATACTCTGAATAGTCGAGAATTTTAGAGTTTACTCCTAATTTTCAATGATTTTTTATTTCAGAAAGGCGAAATAACTTGCATTTCACTAAGTTTTTTTCTAATTTCAACCCATGAGCGACTCCTCCACTCTAAAAAAAATCGCGGATCTCACCTGGTCCCTCGAATTAGAAGGAGCCAAGTCAGCCTTTGAGGTCGTTCAAAAAATCGTCGAGACCAAGGAAGCGGTCGAAGGTGCCACCGAGAAGATCGGGATTCGGCAGGATCAACAGGCCTCCGACGAACTCAGGGAAGTCAGACGCTTCCTTGATAACTCCGATCTCGATCTCAATGGTCCCGAATGCGTCCTCTTGGGGAGTTTTTTCAAACACCGCGAACACGTTGACCTCCTCGACACCCGCTCCCTGAACGTCACCTTGGACAGCTACGGACGGAAACCCTCGAATACCACCAGCACGGTGGAAAACCTCGAAAAGCGCGGACTCATTGAGTTTGTGGCAGGAGAAAACCTCCACGCCCACAAAACCTTCCGCCTCACCGAGCAAGGCTATCTCGAGGTTCGCGATCTCATGGGACGCCTCGCACGGAAGAACTTTTCCGCCGTAAGCTAGCGTAATGCCCCGTTAGTCCCTCTTGCGGATAAGCGGAATTGTCTTTTAATAGGAGGACACGCTCTGCTATTTCTCCCCCGCCCCCGGAGGGGACCAAACACTCACCACATCTTCCAAGACTATGCCGATCAACATTGAAATGCCCAAACTCTCCGACACCATGACCGAAGGGACTGTGGTGCGCTGGCTCAAGAAAGAGGGCGAAGAGATCGAAATCGGCGACATCATCGCTGAAATCGAGACCGATAAAGCCACCATGGAAATGGAAGCTTTCGACGAAGGAACTCTCTCACAAATCTCAGTTGCCGAAGGCGGCAAGGCTCCCGTTGGTTCGGTTATCGCAGTTCTCATCGAAGACGGGGAAGAAGGAGGAGGCGGCTCCACTCCCGCGGCTTCGGCACCCGCTCCAGCCTCGACAACCCCTCCGGGTGTTGCCAAAGCCCTCGAGAAAGCTTCCGCATCCGTTAACAAGTCACAAGCTCCCGCAGCAGTCGCTCCAGCTCCCGCCGATGGCGCACGCATCAAAGCCTCCCCGCTCGCTAAAAAAATTGCCGAAGCCGAAGGCATTGATCTTTCCACTCTCACCGGAACCTGTCTCTTATACACATCTGACGCTGCCGACGATCTACTCTGTGTAGA
>CAJXVQ010000308.1 GCA_913060685.1 uncultured Verrucomicrobiales bacterium | reverse complement strand
TGGGCTCGGAGATGTGTATAAGAGACAGCACTACGACACCACCGAGATTGGAACCTTTCCAACCCGCAAACCACCTATATCCTTCCGTCCGCCCCTGACCGGCCGCAAGGACGTTCCACCCTTCGACGGTATCTACGGACAGCTCAGTGAGTTGGCTCTCGCGTGCTACATTCCCGGTGATTACATCCTCCCCAGCCGTCTCTCAAAATACGAGCAATCCTACGGTGACGATCTTGAGGGAATTAAGCGCAACGTCTCTCTCTCTGGGCAGCAGAAGGGGATTAAGGCCCTCATGACGGTCAATCTTCTCAAGCGCCTCGAAAGCTCCGTCCACTCCTTCCGCATCACTCTCGGAAAGCTCGCCAAGAACAACGAGATCATCCTCGGGAAGATTGCCGACTTCGAGTCCGGTAAATCCACAGACACGAGCTTCACCTCCCATATCGAAGATGACTTCGATCCCGAAGACGACGACCTCCCTGACGTCGATGAAGCCTCTCTCGGGGGAAAGTCTGACATCGCTCTCGCCGATATGGATCTCACCAGTTGGAAGCGGGATCTGAAATCCGATCTTGAGGGCATTAGCGCCCTTCTGGCAGAAATGGAAAAGGTCACTCCCGGCCACGACAAAAAACTCCAGCACCTCCTCACCCACATCCAGCAGAAGGTTGAAAACCCCATCAATCCTGGCAATCGAAAGATCCTCCTCTTCACTGCCTTCGCTGACACGGCGGACTACCTTTACGAATGTATCGCCGAGGGGCACCTCGCCCGCTTCGGCCTCCACACCGGCAGGGTCACTGGCACCACCAGCCCCAAGACCACCCTCGGGAAGGGATACGACTTCCAGACGGTTCTCACGCTCTTTTCACCTATCGCCAAGGACAAGGCTCTGATCCTCCCTGATGAGCATCTTGAGATAGACCTCGTGATCGCCACCGACTGTATCTCCGAGGGCCAGAACCTCCAGGACTGCGACTACCTCATCAACTACGACATCCACTGGAACCCCGTCCGCATCATCCAGCGTTTCGGTCGGGTGGACCGGATCGGATCGCCGAATGAATCCATCCAACTCGTCAATTACTGGCCGGACATCTCTCTCGACGAATACATCAATCTCAAGGAGCGAGTCGAAAGCCGGATGGTGATCGTGGATGTCACTGGCACCGCGAGCGATAATGTCCTCGACCCCAAGGCCAACGAAATCTCCTACCGCAAGGAACAACTCCGCAAGCTGCAAGATGAAGTCATCGAGATGGAAGATCTCAAGACCGGCATCTCGATCACGGATCTTGGTCTCAATGATTTCCGCATGGACCTTGTCAGCTATGTTAAGGACCACGGCGACCCCTTACGCACGCCTAATGGCATGCACGCCATCGTCCCAGCCGATCCCGAGCGGGGGCTCCACCCCGGAGCGATTTTCGCCCTCCGCAATCGCGAGAACGGAGTCAATATCGATCAGCTCAACCGCCTCCATCCTTACTACCTGATTTACATCTGCGAGGATGGCGAAGTCCTCATCCAGCACACCGAGGTGAAACGCCTCCTTGATCTCGCTCGGACGGCCAGCAAGGGGCGTTCGGAGGCAAACCCTGATCTTTGCCAGGCCTTCAACGCCACCACCAAAGATGGTCGTGAAATGGGGAAATACTCGGACCTCCTCGACGAGGCCATCCGCTCCATGATCGAGGTGAAGGAAGAGGGCGACATCGACAGCCTCTTCACCCCTGGAGCCACGACGGCCCTCGTCGATTCCATCAAGGGCCTCGATGACTTCGAACTCATTGCCTTCCTCGTCGTCCAGAATCCCAGCTAACTCGGTATGTTCGACTTTCCGCCCAGCTCCATCGTCAACCGAGTCATCCCCAAGACCCGCATCATCGAGAACGCACACCCCACGACGCGGCTGAAGAACCTCCTCACCCAGCAGATCCAGCAAATCCGCTGGCATGCCAAGCTCTCTCCGGAAACCATCAAAATCCCAGCCACTCCGCAAGTCCCAGAGATCCAGATCTTTCACCTGACTCTCAAGGGCACTGAAATCCATCCTGATCTCCTCAGTCTCCTCGACAAGACGATCCCACAGCCCATGCTCATGTCCATCGAGACCACCGACCAGACATTGGCCCATAGCGCCGCCTACAAACGCCCCAGCGAAGCCGATTCCTCGCAGTGGATCGTCGGTGCCCGCTTCACCTCGGATTTTGTTCCAATGGATTCAATTTCCCACCAGCCGCTCCCAGTCGCCCTCAATCTCTCCCGACTCTACACCGCTCTCCTGCAACCGCTCCTCCCACTCACCGCCCGCAAATCAGAACCTCTCCCGGCTCTCATCGCGCGGAGTAATCAGTATCAGTTGCGTCAACGCAAGATTATCCAGCTAACTACGAAGGTGAACCGGGAGAAGCAGTTCAACCGCCGCGTTGCTCTCAACCAGCGGCTCAACACCCTCAAGGCCGAGCTCGCCGCCCTCACTTCCTGACTCATCCCTTTCCGCACCATGGACAAACTCAAACTCCACTCCAAGGACCTCACCGCCGAGAACATCGAGAAGCTCGCAGCATTGTTCCCAAACTGCCTCACCGAAACCACGGACGAGGACGGCTCGATCAAACACGCCATCGACTTCGACCTCCTCCGCCAGGAACTCTCTGCCGACCTCGTCGAAGGACCGCAAGAACGCTACCGCCTCGACTGGCCGGGAAAACGTGAGGCTCTGGCCACGGCGAACGCGCCGATTGCGAAGACACTCAGGCCGTGCCGCGACGAGAGCGTGGATTTCGACACGACGAAAAATCTCTACATAGAGGGCGACAACCTCGACGCACTCAAGTTGCTTCAGGAAACCTACCTGAACAAGATAAAGATGATCTACATCGACCCCCCTTATAATACGGGAAAAGACTTCATTTACTCTGACGATTTCTCAGTGGATCGAAAGTCATATCTCGAAAACACTTCTCAGGTAAGTTCCTCGGGAGACCGTCTCAGAGCGAACTCCGAGTCTAACGGTCGTTTTCATTCAGACTGGCTTTCGATGATGCTCTCGCGAATCAGACTTTCGAGAGACTTACTTCAAGACGATGGCGTTTTATTTATCTCCATCGATGATGGAGAAATTTCAAATTTAAGGAGGCTCTGCGACGAAGTTTTCGGTGAAGACAACTTCGTAGCTCAGATTATTTGGAAAAAGCGAAATACCCCTCCAAACGACCAAGTCATTGGAACTCAGCACGACTATATTTTGCTTTATTCAAGAACTGCAGATCGAGGCTTAGAGTTAAGAAAGCGCTCTGTGGATCAGATCGCCCGTTATAAAAACCCAGACAAACACCCCAAAGGCCCATGGGCATCAGGCGATCTCACGGCAAACGTCAAAGGTGGAAGATACACAGCGAAACTAGACTACCCGATTAAGAACCCACGCACGGGAGAAGAATTCCATCCCGGCACAAAAGGACGAGGAAATTGGAGATTCAACAACGAACGAATTGAACAACTCATCAACAACAATGAGATTTATTTTGGCAAAGACGATTCGAGTCGTCCTAAGCTTAAACGGTTTCTTTGTGATGTGAAAAGTGGAACCACTTGGACCACCCTGTGGGATTTTGCTCCATTGAACACCAGCGGATCGAACGAGATTAAAGACATTTTTGATGTTGCTAATCTTTTCGAGAACCCAAAACCAACCGATCTCGTAAAACTAATGCTCGAAGCGGGATCAAATCTCGACGGTATCGTATTAGATTTCTTCTCAGGCTCCGCCACCACTGCCCATGCTGTGATGAAGCTTAATGCAGAAGATGGAGGCAATCGCCGCCATATCATGGTTCAACTTCCCGAAGCATGCTCTGAGGGGAGTGAACCCCAAAAAGCTGGCTACAAAACAATTCCAGAGATTGGAAAGGAACGCATCCGCCGCGCCGGAACCAAAATCCGCGCCGAACTCGAAGCCCAGCTCGAAGGCGAACTCCCCGAGACCGACAAGCACCAGGAGATCACCGCCAAACTCGCCAATCTCGACACCGGCTTCCGCGTCCTCAAGGTGGACAGCTCGAACATGGCCGACGTTTACTACCGCCCCGACGAAGTCACGCAGGACGGGCTAGCTCTGCAGGTGGAGAACATCAAGCCCGACCGCAGCCCCGAAGACCTTCTCTTCCAGGTCCTCCTCGATTGGGGCGTCGATCTTGCCCTGCCCATCGAGCAAGAAACCATCGCCGGAAAGACCGTCTTCTTCGTCGACAACAACGCCCTCGCCGCCTGCTTCGACACCGGCCTCGACGAGGACTTCGTCAAGGAACTCGCAAAGCGCCAGCCTCTCCGCGCCGTCTTCCGCGATGCCTCCTTCGCCACCGATGCGACCAAGATCAACATCGAGCAAATCTTCAAGGCCCTCAGTCCCCACACCGATCTGAAAGCCATCTAAGCTCCTCTCTTACCCCGATGTCTGCTGACCTCCAATCGTTTTCCAACCTTCTCAAGCTCTTTGAGATGGTCCCGACGTCTACCCGTGGCCGAACCTTCATGGAAGTGGCTGGGTATCCCCACTATGAGAATGTGTGCAGCAACATCCTAGCCTTCTTCCTCGATGCCTCGGGAGAACACGGGATGGAGACTCTAATGCTGGAGTCTTTGTTCGATCTCGTCACCACTCAGCGACATCCGATCGACTTGGAAGGGTTCACCATCGAGCGGGAATATCGGACATCCAAAGGACAGCGCATTGATCTAGTTCTTAAAGGGAATACCCACGTCATCGCCATCGAGAATAAGGTCTATCACAGGCTCACCAACGATCTGGGCCATTACTCCGAGACGGTCGAATCTCTCGCAGGCGCTGATAAGGAAACCAGCAAATTCGTCCTTTCCCCGGCCAAGCTGACCGATCCACCCGGGCATGGCTTCCTCTCCATCACCTATCGGGAACTCTGGCAAAAAGTGCAGGCCCGTATCGGCAACCATCTCAACAACGCCCATCCCAAGTGGCTCACCTTCCTGATCGACTTCATGGAAAATTCAGATCGATTCATACCCAGCAAAAAAATGGAACTCAGCGAATCCGACCGCTTCGTTATCGAAAACGCAGAACCCATCAATGCCCTCCTCACGGAACGAGACAAGTTCCTTAAGAAACTCGTCAGGCAAGCCAATCAGCTCCAAGCCAGCCTTTCCGAACAACTGAAGGAAAAGTCGAGCGATGTTTGGATTTATCAGAAAGTCAGTGTCGTTATGGAATATCAGCTCTGCGGTCACAAGATCGCTCTGGATCAGACGATCAGCACTGAGGGATGGGCCATGGGATTGTTAGGAAGAAATGAAGAAGCCAACAAATTCCTTCAAGAAGTGCTCCGGACCTGGTCGGCAACCTCTTCCCAAGCCATTCCACTCGGACATTTCCCCTTCAAAACCTGGCCCTTGGAAACAGAGCTAGACGTCCTTTCACATGCCGCCGAGGAAACGCTCGATGACCTGACCAGACACGCCAACCACGTCTACAAAATCTCGCTCCAATCACACAAGAGCTAAACCTCTCTATGAAACTCCAGTTTACCCACAAGGCCTATCAGACCGCCGCTGTCGATGCCGTTGCCGACTGCTTCGCGGGGCAGCCCAAGGCCGAGGGCATCGGCTACCGCCTCGACCCTGGTAAACAGACCGCAGCCCAGAAGCAGTCAGAAATGGACTACGGCACCGAGGCCTTCCGCAACGCGCCACTCGCACTCACGGCTGAAGCCGTCCTCGACAATATCCAGCGTGTTCAACGCCAGCAGAACCTTCCGCAGTCAGCCAAGCTTGTCGCTACCAAAAGTTCCGAACTCAATCTGGATGTCGAGATGGAGACTGGCACCGGAAAGACCTATTGCTACATCAAGAGCATGTTCGAGCTTCACCGTCGCTTTGGCTGGAGCAAGTTCATTATTGTAGTTCCAAGCATCGCGATTCGTGAAGGGGTTCAAAAGTCCCTCGAAATCACTGCCGAGCACTTCCTCCAGGACTACGCCAAGCGCCCGCGTTTCTTCACCTACGATTCCAAGCAGCTCCATAACCTGGAGAGCTTCTCCTCAGGATCAGGAATCAACGTCATGATCATTAATGTTCAGGCATTCGCTGCGCGAGGCAAGGATGCTCGTCGCATTTACGAAGAACTCGACGATTTCCAATCTCGCCGGCCTATCGACGTCCTGAAGGCGAACAATCCAATCCTAATCCTCGACGAGCCTCAAAAAATGGAAGGCCCCGCAACGGTCAGTTCACTCAAGGAATTCAACCCACTCTTCGTCCTCCGCTATTCAGCGACCCACAAGACCGAGCATAACAAGATTCACCGCCTCGACGCCCTCGATGCCTATAACCAGAAGCTCGTCAAAAAGATCGCGGTCCATGGGGTTGCACAGAAGGGGCTCACTGGCACCAACAGCTTCCTATACTTGGAAGGGATCATCGTTTCCAAGCAGGCACCAGTCGCTCGTCTTGAATTCGAAATCAAGACCAACTCCGGCATCAAGCGCGTCCTCCGCAAGGTCTCAAAGAACGACAACCTTTATGACCTTTCCAACGGTCTCGAACAATACAGCGGCTATGTCGTTGCTGATATCGACGCCGTCCACGACACCGTGAGTTTCACCAATGGCGAGGAGATTTCCTCCGGTCAGGTCTGCGGTGACATCAACGAAGCCGCTCTCCGCCGCATTCAAATCCGTGAGACGATTCGTGCCCACTTCGAGAAAGAACAACGTCTCTACAACGAGGGCATCAAGGTCCTCAGTCTCTTCTTCATCGACGAGGTCGCCAAATACCGACTCTATGACGAGGAAGGGGAGCAACAACTCGGTCAATACGCCCAGATCTTTGAGGAAGAATACACCAATCTCCTCAACGAAGTTCTCCAGCTCGAAGATTCACCTTACCAGCGCTACCTTAAAAAGATTGATGCGGCCCGCACTCACAACGGCTACTTCTCCATCGATAAAAAGGGAAAACTCACCGATCCAAAGATGAAGGCCCGTGGCGAGGGAGCAGGAACGACCGATGATGTCTCTGCCTACGATCTCATCCTGAAGGATAAGGAGCGCCTTCTCTCTTTCGAGGAAGACACCCGCTTCATCTTCTCCCACTCCGCGCTGAGGGAAGGCTGGGATAATCCCAACGTCTTCGTCATCTGCACCCTCAAGCACAGCGACAACACCATCTCACGCCGTCAGGAAGTAGGGCGGGGGATGCGTCTCTGCGTGAACCAATTCGGGGAACGCATCGACAACCCCGCAACCGCTCACCAGACCAACGTCCTCACCGTCGTTGCCAACGAATCCTACGAGGACTTCGTGAAGGGGCTTCAGTCGGATATTTCCGAAACTCTCTCTTCCCGCCCCCGCAAGGCCGATGAAAAATACTTCATAGGTAAAATTCTCAAGGACCTGGAAGGGAACGAGACCACCGTTGATGCCCCGATGGCCAAGAAGATCTATCGTTACCTGCTCAAAAATGACTACACGGACGACAGCGACATCATCACCGAGGACTACCACAAAGCGAAGGCTGAAGGCACCGTCGCCGAGCTTCCCGAGGACCTCCAAGAACATGCTAAGTCAATCTTCGAGCTGATCGATGCGGTCTACTCAGACGCAGCACTTCCAAGCATCGATGACAACCGCAAGACCAAGGAGAACGTCCTCAATGACAACTTCAACAAGAAGGAGTTCCAGGCTCTTTGGGAGAAGATCAACCGCAAGGCCGCCTACACCGTCAATTTCGATAGCGCCGAACTCGTCACCAAGGCAACCAAGACTCTCAACGCTGATCTCCGGATCAACAAGCTCCAGTTCCTCGTCAAACGTGGTGAGCAGCGGGAGGAACTCGATCACGACGACGTATCCAACAAAACCGGCTTCGCTGTCACAGGACAGGAGACTGACCGCAATACGGGAACGATTCGCTCTGTCTCTTATACACATCTGACGCTGCCGACGATCTACTCTGTGTAGA
>CAJXVQ010000307.1 GCA_913060685.1 uncultured Verrucomicrobiales bacterium | reverse complement strand
AGCGTCAGATGTGTATAAGAGACAGCTATTATCACATCCCGTTTCTGTCGGGTGTGAACCTCGATCCAATGAAGCTGACAGATCGCGCGATGGATCGCTTGCCGACATTTTGTGGGATTAAGTATTCCGATGGCTCGACTTTGCATAACCTTCCCTTGCTTGAAAAAGTGGCTCCCGGTTTGGAGTTTCTAGCGGGATCGGATGAGGCCTATCTCATGTCGGTGGCACAAGGATTCCGCTCGGCGGTTGGAAGCACGTATAATTATGCGGCTCCGATCTATGATCGAGTCAGAGAGGCGGTGGAATCGGGAGATTTGAAAGAGGCGAGGTTTTGGCAGGCGCGAGCGCTGGAGATGATTGGAGCGATGTTTGGAACCTGTGGCAGATCTTCATTGAAAGTCATGATGCAAATGGTGGGGATTGATTGTGGTCCGGTTCGGCGGCCCATTGATCCGGCAAGTCCGGAACAGATCGCCGCCTTGCGGAAGAGTTTGGAAGAGATGGGTTGGTTTGATTGGGTCGGACAGGAAAGCCAGATGAGTGCATCATGAGGTTGATTCTCATCCTTTGTTTGCTGGGGTGGGTTCCGGTTTGGGGAACTCTGACGTGGGATCGCTTGCCGGACCTGCCGGACCGGGAAGGCTTTGCGGGTGTGTTTTCCGGGATTGTGAAGGAAGGCGACGAGGAGTTTCTCGTGGTCGCCGGGGGCGCGAATTTTCCAGGGGAGCGGCCTTGGGAGGATGGGAAGAAGATTTACTACGATGACATTTATGTTCTGCCTTTGAATGAGGGGGGAGTGTGGCGGAAGGCCGAGGTGAAATTACCGATGAAGGCGGGCTATGGCATGTCGGTGAGTTTGGAGCGAGGGGTGGCGCTGTTCATGGGTGGAAAAAATGGCGAAGAAATGAGGGGTGATTTGATTCAGGTTTCGATGCGTGATGGAAGGTTGCATCTCGATGCATGGGGGAGTCTCCCTTGTAAGATGGCGGAAGGAGTGGCGGGAGTGATCGATGGAGAGGTGGTTGTGGGCGCAGGGGGAGCGGATGGAGAAACTTTTAAAGAGTTTTACCTTTTGAGTGATTTTGGTCCGAAGAAGGTGGAGTGGAAATCACTCGGATGGCCGGAAGGTGCTCGCGGAAGAACCTATGCAGTTGGTGGCGTTCGTGGTGGAAAGTTTTATCTGTTTGGCGGAAGAGATTTTGAAAATTCAAAAGAGGAAGAAGAGGAGCGAATTTTTGGGTTGGATTGGTTGAGGGATTGTTGGGAATTGGATGTGGTGTCGGGGGGCTGGAGGCGGTTGGCAGATCTTCCCGAGGCGAGGTCGGCAGCTCCGTCGATGGCGGTGCCGGTGGGGGCCAGTTCACTTTTGATGTTAGGCGGGGTGCCGGTTTCCTTCTTGCGAGAGCAAGTGGAGGCACGGCCTGAGATGAACGGCCAGGGAATGGCGCACCCGGGGTTTCCAAGTTCGATTCTCTCGTATAATACGATCACGGATCGTTGGGCCGAAGCGGGGAATATTCCCCTCGGTGGGACTTTTGCTCCGGTGACCACTCCGGTGGTTTTTTGGAATGGGAAGGTCATCATTCCGACCGGGGAGATCAAACCCGGGGTGAGATCGCCCCAGGTGTTGGTGGCTGAGATGGGCGGGACGAAATTAAGCTTCGGGATCGTGAATTGGATCGTGGTGGTGGTCTATCTTTTGGGGATGGTTGCGATTGGCTACTGGTTCATGAAGAGGGAAGCCGCTTCTTCGACGGAGGCTTATTTCCGAGGCGGGCAGAAGATTCCATTTTGGGTCGCGGGCTTGTCGATCTTCGCGACGATGTTGTCGGCGATCACCTTTATGGCGGTTCCGGGAACGGCTTATGCCACGAACTGGAACGGGTATATCGGGCAATGGCCGATTCTGATTATCGTTCCTCTCGTCGTGATGTGCTACCTGCCGTTTTACCGGCGACTGAATATCACGACGGCCTATGAGTATCTCGAAAAGAGGTTTAATGTGGCGACGCGGGTGATCGGAAGTGTGACCTTTATGTTGTTTCATGTCGGTCGGGTCGCGATTGTTCTCTATCTCCCCGCGCTGGCTCTTTCGAGTGTGACGAACATCGATATTTTTGTGGCGATCGCGGTGATCGGAGTGCTCTGCGTGATTTATACCGTGATGGGAGGAATTGAAGCGGTGGTTTGGACTGATGCGATTCAGGCTCTCGTTTTGATCGGCGGGGCCTTGTTGTGTTTTGGACTGGTGGTGTCGGAAGTCGATGGGGGCATTGGCGCGATTGGGTCGGCGATGAGTGAACAAGGAAAGGGCATCACCGCGAGTTGGGATTTTGGAGATCTCTCGATTGCGAAGGGATCGACTTCGGGCTTTGTCTTGTTCGTGGCCTTTATGATGGCGAATCTCCCCTCGTATACCTCGGGGCAGGATGTCGTGCAGCGCTATGTCACGACGTCTTCGGAGAAGGAAGCGGCCAAATCCTTGTGGATGAATATAGCAATGGTCTTGATTGGCTCGGCGATCTTCTTTGGATTGGGGACAGCTCTCTTTGTATTCTACCAGGATAAGCCCGGGTTGATGGATCCAGGCTTGCCGGCCAAGGACAGTGTACTGCCTTTCTTTATCATGCAGAATCTCCCGGTGGGAGTGGCCGGCTTGATTATCGCGGGTGTTTTCGCGGCTGCGCAGTCGACGATTTCGAGCTCATTAAATTCAGTGGCGACGGCTTTTGTGACGGACGTTTACGGAAGGTTGCTGAAGCCCGAAAGTTCCGATGCACAGAGGCTCGGGGTGGCAAAATGGGTGGTGATTATTTTGGGGGTCGTGGGGATTGGAGTGTCGAGCTATCTCGCGATGATCAAGACGGACGAGGTGTTTATGCTCTTCAATCGCTTTATTGGATTTGCGCTTGGACCATTGGGCGGGCTGTTTGCGCTGGGAATTTTTTCAAGGCGGCCCAATGGAAAGGCTGGGTTGTTGGCTCTGATTTTTGGGGTGGTAACCGTGCTGTCGGTTTACTTGATGAATGAAGCAGGAGTCATTGACTTGATGCCCTTGCTCTATGGGGCGGTTGGCTTCTTTTCGACTTTGTTGGCGGGGATCGTTCTCGGGTTTATACTGCGTGCGACTGATGAAGAAGTGGCGGGGTTGACGATTTGGACACAAAAGAAGTGATGAGTGGATATTCGAAAGAGGAGTTGGACGGACTGCGGGATTTTTATCGTTCGAGTTTGCTCGATGATACTTTGGATTTTTGGATGCCGGAGATTGTCGATGAGGAATTCGGTGGATATTTGTCGATGCGCGATCGGGATGGAAGTTTGATCGATGACGATAAGTCGGTTTGGTTACAGGGTCGTTTTGCTTGGATGTTATCGACGCTCTACAACACGGTGGAGCAACGGGACGAGTGGTTGGCTGCGGCAAAGAGCGGGGTGGAGTTTTTGAAGCAGCATTGTTTCGACGAGGATGGACGGATGTTCTTTCTAGTGACTCGTGAGGGGAAGCCTTTGCGCAAAAGGCGGTATTATTTTTCGGAAGCCTTCGCGGTGATGGCGTTTGCGGCATACGGGAAGGCTTCTGGTGAAGAAGAGTGGATTAACGAAGCCCGACAGCTCTTTGCGAAGTGCATGGACTACGCAGAGGGGCGGATTCCGACGGGGGAACCGAAGTGGACAAGCGAGCGGCAGATGAAGGGGATCGGGGTGCCCATGATTTTTCTTCAAGTGGCCCAGGTCCTGGTTGCCAATGGCGGTGATGAATTGGCGGAGCGGAAAATTGATGAATTCATCGAAGAGATCCGTGAGTTTGTGAAGGATGACATCGAGTGTGTCATGGAACAGATTGGGATGGATGGCGGGGTGGTGGATCACATTGATGCGCGGACTTTGAATCCGGGGCATGCCATTGAAGGAGCTTGGTTTATTTTGGACGAGGCGAAGCGACGGGGAGGGGATGCGGAATTGATCGATCTGGGATGTCGCATGCTTGACTACATGTGGAAACGCGGGTGGGACGAGGAGCATGGAGGGATCCTCTATTTCAAGGATGTCTACGAAAAGCCGGTGCAGGAATACTGGCATGACATGAAGTTTTGGTGGCCCCAGTGTGAAGCGATCATCGCGACTTTATTGGCATACCAACTCACGGGCGATGAGAAGTACGCAGAGTGGCATCGGATGATCAACAAGTATGCTCACGATAAATTTTCTGATCCCGAGCATGGTGAGTGGTTTGGCTATCTACACCGGGATGGACGCGTGTCTTCTCCTTTGAAAGGGAATCAGTTCAAGGGGCCGTTTCACCTGCCGCGAATGCAGTGGTATTGCTGGCAGTTACTGGACCCGGAGGGTGCAGATGGAATGTAAGCGGTCGAACGTAGGGAGTATCGATCAGGAAAAGAGAGGGTCGATGGGTGTGCCTCCATCGGTGATGGGGACGGGGCGGGTTCCATCCATGAGTTCGTGGTGGGGATTGATTCCGAGGGCGGCGTGGATGGTGGCGTGGAAGTCGGGGATGGAAACGGGGTTCTCGACGATTTTTTTGGAAAGGTCGTCGGTGGCACCGTAAGCGCCTTGATGATTTAAACCACCTCCGGCGAGAACGAGCGAGAAAGCGGAGCCTTGATGTCCGCGGCCACCGTTTCCGTCGAACTCGGGTGGCCGTCCGAACTCCGTGGCGATGACAATGAGGGTTTTGTCGAGGAGGCCCTTTTCTTCGAGGTCGCCCATGAGAGTGGCGAGGCCGTTGTCGAGGTCTTGAATGAGTTCGTGTTGCTTGAGTTGACCTTTGCCGTGGGTGTCCCAACCGGTGCCGTTGATGAAGCCCGGGTTGTGGGAGAGTTCGACAAAGCGCACGCCGTCCTGCACCAAGCGCCGGGCGAGGAGACAGCGTTGGCCGAATTCGCTTTTGTAGATGTTGCGAAGGTCGGCGGGTTCGGAATTGAGATCGAAGTTTTTCATGAAACCCGGACCGGCGAGTCGCAGGGCTTCGGTTTGGGCTTTCTCGTAGTCGGCCAGAACGGAGTCAGCGGGGATGCGATCCTGGAGCGGTTTGAGGAGTCTCTTGCGTGTTGCCATGCGTTCGTTGGTGAGGAAGTCTGGTCCGGTGAATCCGGCGGGTCCGGACTTGAGATCAGTGAGGTAGATGTTGCCATATTGAGCGCCGAGAAATCCGGGGCCACGGCTGACATTGGGAAAGCCGATGAGCATGTAGGCGGGGACCTTGGGATTGGCCGGGCCTCGTTGCTGCGCGATGATGGAGCCGATCGACGGATAGGTGGTGGAGCCGCTGATGGGTCGGCCGGTGTGCACAAAGTTTGACGCGAGCGCGTGTTCGTCGATGAGTTGATTACTGATTGAACGAACCGCGGTGATGCGGTCCATGAAGCGGGCCGTTTTTGACAAGTGCTCGCAGACTTTTACTCCGCGAACGGCGGTCTCGATGGAGGCGTAGTCCGAACCAGTGACAAAGGGCTTTTTGGAGCTGCCCTGTTTTTTGGGGTCAAAGGTATCGATCTGGGACATACCGCCACCGAGCCAGATGAGGATGCAGTGTTCGGCTTTTCCTTTCGGAATATTGACATCGGCCAATGCCCGGGCGGAGAGCGTGGCGAGCGACGCAGTTTGGAGGAAGTGACGGCGATTCATGTCAGTGGGAGTTAAGGAGTGTAGATCCATTCAGGTGAATTGACGATTGACCAAATGAGATCTTCAAAGCGCTCGCGCCATGCCGGGTCGAGACGTTTTGTGGGCGGATCCCCCGCGCGCGCGGCTATGATTTCCTTGCGACGAAGATCATCGGCGACGGGATCGAGATGATTATACCACGAGACGTAAAGTGGGGGGCGGGTTTTCCCGGGTGGAGCCGTTGGTGAAGAGTCTGTGATGCGAGACTGATAGCCGGGTTCGAGGTGGGCGCGATAAAGGTCTTTTTCTTCGGCCGTGGGTTTGCGGGTGAGGAGTCTCAGGAAGAGTTGCTCGAGGAAGGGTTCGAGTGATTGATCCTGCAAGGCGAAGTCGGTCAGAGCATGGTCGTCGGAGAGACGGGTGAGCCAGATGCCCATTGTGCCGTTGGAAAGAATGGCGGGTTGGAGAGCGCTGGGATCGGTGTTGCGGGAGCTGGTCGAGGACTGCCGGCTGGCGGTCCAACCGAAGGCGGAGAGGACATCCGAGACGGCTTGCACGCGGGGCAGGGTGAGGCTGAGGCGATCGCGTTCATTTGAGAGGCTGGCGAGCATCCAGGCGCGGCGCGGCTGACCGAGAGAAATGCTGCTAACGAGTGGGCGACGGCCATCAATGTCGATGTTCATTTCCTCGGTGCGGAAGGGTTTTCCGGTGGCGTGGAAGAGGGAATCGACAATTTGTTCGGCTCTCAGGCGGCGTGGAGCGGGCGAGGTAAAGAGGGGCGATGTTTTTTTGAGTGAGAGATCGTTTGCCCGTTGGTAGGCGTGCGAGTTGAGGATGAGTCGGGCGAGGTGTTTGAGGCTGTAGTTGCTGCGCACCAATTCGTGACCCAACCAGCGGAGAAGTTGTGGATGACTGGGAGCGGACTTTTCCCAATCTTCGGGTGCTTCGACAAGGCCGCGTCCCATGAGCTGTTGCCAGAGGCGGTTGGCCATGACCCGGACGAAGCGTTCATTCTGTGGTGCGGTGATGAGGGCGGCGAGGAGGTCGCGGGTGTCGGAGGGGTGTTCCGCGAGATTACGACCAAGCTCGAGATTGATCAACTCTTTGAAGGGCCAGGCTGGTGCGACGCTTGAGCCGGGCTTGAGAGTGACTTCGATCAAGGGCTTGCGTCCACCCTTGCTGAGACTTTCGAGGGAGACACTGCTGGTCTTGGGCACGGTGACGGGTTTGCGGCTGAGAAGGGCGGCGAGTTCGAAGAGGTCTTTTTGGAGAGACTTGTGCGAAGGGGCGTCGTGACAACGGGCGCACTTCATTTCCACGCCCAAAAAGGCCGAGCTGATGACGAGACCTTTCGCGGCCATGGGGACATCGTTTTGTGAAGCAAGTCCGAAGCCGGCCGGACCGCCGAGCTTTTGACTGCCCTGCATGCGAATGAGTTCGGTGACCATGAGGTCGAGTGGTTTGTCATCGAGGAGGGACTCGTAAAGCCACCAACGGAAAGGGCCGGTGTTGTTGAGGGTGGGATTGAGGATGTTGGGATTCTCGGCGAGGATGTCCTGCCAGTAGCCCATCCAATTGTCGGCCCATCGTGGGTCGGCAAGGAGTCTGTCGATTTCCTTGGTGCGGCGATTTGGAGAGTTGTGAGAGAGAAAGTTTTGGATCTCGATGAGTGATGGCGGGACGCCGATGGTGTCGAGTGAGACGCGGCGAAGGAAAGTGAGGTCGTCGGTGAGTTTGGTGAGATGAATGCGGTCGACATTGAGCTCCGGCCAATGGGCCCCTTCGCTGATCCATTGCTTGATGAGAGTTTGTTCTTCCGGGGTGACCAAGTCGCCTTTCGGGGGCATGCGCTCGTCTTCATCGTCGGTGGTGATGCGGGCGAAGAGGGCGCTCTTTTCGGGGTGCCCGGCGGTGAGGGCGGGGCCATCGAATTCGCCGCCTTCGAGAGCGGAAGCGAGACTGGCGAGGTCGAGGTCGCCTTTGGTTTTTTGGCCCTGATGACAGGCGAAGCATTTTGCTTCCAGGATGGGAAAGATCTTTTGGTAGAAGTGAATCTGTCCCGGTTGGTGTTCTTTGATTTGAGTAGAGAGTTCCTGGATGCGGGCGTTCAGGAAGTGGTCGACTTGATTGTTTGCCGGAAGGTCTTCGGCCGCCGGGGGAAGAGCGATTGGTTCAAGCGAGGCGAGATAAGATTGGGCGACTTCACGGCGTTTGCTCCAGTAGGGGGTGTGTTCTTTGAAGGCGGTGGTGCGGCGTTCGAGGTTGATTTGCTCGACCCAGAGTTGGTGCTCCATTTCGAAGGCCGGGAAAGTCTCGTCGGTGTAGGCGCTGTCTCTTATACACATCTCCGAGCCCACGAGACCGAGGCTGATC